>DASPUA010000335.1:0-3017 GCA_035623135.1 Thermodesulfovibrionales bacterium
GAATATCATCAACCCCAAAAAGACCTTGAGCAAGAAGGACCTGGAGTCGAACAAGGTAAAGTCTGCCGATGACATCGTAAAACTCATGAGAACTCCCGGTCCCGGCATGGTGAAGTTCGATGACAAGACGATATCAGAAAAAGACGCAAAGGCGATAGCAGAGTATATCCTGAAGACCTTTAAATGACTTTATTCCCCATGGCAGGGTGTCATGCCCTGCCATGATTTCCACCTTGAACTGACCGCTTAAGGAACCGCCATGATAAAACTGAAGAGGATCTACGATCCGTTCTCACGTGAGGACGGAAAGCGCGTGCTTGTTGACCGCCTCTGGCCAAGGGGGATCAAGAAGGAAGACGCACATATTGATGAATGGCTCAGGGACATTGCACCCAGCGATACACTGAGGAAATGGTTTTCCCATGATCCTTCCAGATGGGAGGAATTCAAGAAAAGGTACAACGCTGAACTGAAAGACAAAAGGAAACTTCTGGAAGAACTTCTCGCTGATTCAAGGAAAGGTACAGTCACTCTTTTATTTGGCGCAAAAGATATTGAGCGCAACAATGCAGTGGTGATAAAAGAAGCGTTGGAAAAAAAATAATAGTCGTCCCAGCCACAAATCAATTCCGCCCCGCTGTCTCCGCCATTGGTCTTATTTCTAGGAGCTTGCCCTCATTGACAGGGAGTTGATGTTTGGGCAATGATGTACCATGGATATGACCTTCTGCAGAGCGATCCTGGAGAGAATATCAGGGACTACCTTCACCGAGTGCAATGGGGTAAAACTTCTCTATAGAGGGCGAGATTCCTTTGAAGCCATTTTTCAGTCTGTTCGGGAAGCAGAGAGCTTTATATGTCTGCAGTTTTATATTTTCCGCAACGATGAGACAGGCACTGAGCTGGCCGAAATTCTTAAGGAAAAAGCTAAGAAGGGAGTTATGGTGTATATCCTCTATGACCATTTTGGCTCCCTGGGCACTCCCGGACGGTTTTGGGATGAGCTGAGGTCTGCAGGGATAAAGATTAGGGCTTCCAGGCCCTTTAAGTGGTCTTCTCCTTTTCACTATGTGCGCAGGGACCACAGGAAACTGGTAATCGTTGATGGCGTTAAGGCATTCACGGGGGGATTGAACATTGCCAACGAATACCGTGGTTTCCATCTCAGGATGAGAGGGGCTTGGAGGGATACAGGTGTAGTGCTCGAAGGACCTATTGTATTTGGGTTGTTCGAAACATTCCGGAACACATGGGAGACATGGAAAGGGGAAGCAATACCCTTACCGTTGCGAGTTCCCGGGTCTTATGTGCGCTCTTTGCAGGGTGGGGATTTACCGGTAATCCCCATATTCGCCTCGTCAGCCAGAGGGCGGAGACAAATGCGCAAGCTTCTCTACTACAGCATTGACACTGCTCATGAAGGCATACATCTGACTACTGCATATTTCACGCCCAGCAAGAGGATGATTTCCTCACTCGAGGAGGCGGTGAAAAGGGGGGCAGAGGTGAATCTCCTTCTGCCTGGAAAGAGCGATGTGCCCGCAGCATACTATGCGGGAAGGAAATTTTTCACAAGGCTTCTTAGGGCAGGGGTAAAGATATATTCCTACCAGGGTGAAGTCTTACATGCAAAAAGCTACGTCTTCGACAGGCTTTGGAGTGTTGTGGGTTCTGCAAACCTTGACTTCCAATCACTCAGATGGAACGACGAAGGGAATGTGGGGATACTGGACACCGGATTCGGGAACACGATGGTGGATGTGTTTAAAGAGGATATGAGACATTCCCGGGAGATAAAGGAAGACGAATGGTTGAAGAGGCCGCTATCGGAAAAAATAAAGGAAAGGTTCTTTGCGCTCTTCAGGCGGAGACTCTGATAGTGGGTCCACCGCCCCTCACACGCTGAATGATGATGAGACCTGCGAGAAAGAAGAGCGCAACCGAGAGGATTGCGGGTCTCTGGCTTCCAAGGTTGAGGGTTTGTGATTCCATTCCGTCAATTCATTTCATGAACTGGTTGCTCTCCACTCCTTGCGTATTCCGTGAAGATAGCCATCCACACGTATTTCAGCCTCTATGCCCTGTATCTTTTCCTTGAAAATAGTGTAGTCGCTTTCCTCTGCCGCCACAAACCCTGTGCAGTCCTTTCCCAGAGAGCTTAATACCTCCGCGTCGTCAGCCCTTGAGATATCGAGGGAAATGAGGGCATCCCTGACGGCATTCACTGTCTTTTCATCAACAGAAGGGTTGCTGCATACATTAAACTCAGGGATCTCAGGCGAAAACTGAAGCACCCTCAATCCGCCGCCCCTGTGGCTCTCTGCCGTTTCTTCCATCAATCCCCCTGCCTCAAAATCACCACTAAGAACAGCTTTTGCGACCTTGTCATGATTTCCAAGGAACTCGTAATACGTAAGGTCATGGACTGTTATGCCTCCATCCTTGAGCGTTGCAAGAGGAGCGATATGCCCGGTTGCCGATTTCGGACTGACAAAGGCAAAGGATTTTCCTTTCAGGTCTTTGACGGATTGAATGCTGGAGTCGGCCCTCACGATAATCGCAGCCCGGTGGAACGGCTTCCCCTTTCTGAGTGCCCTGGCAATCACTCTCAAGCCAAACTTTCCGCTTGCCTCGATATAATTGGCTGGCCCCATTGCACACAACTGTGTCACGTTCTGCCCTATATCATTCACCGCGCCCTCCATATCGATGGCAACCTTGAGATCAACCTTTCTGTTGAGTTTCTTGGTGAGGTATTCGGAGAGCGGACTAAATTTCCTGAACATGACCGAAGGCTCCTGCAGAGGAACCACCCCAAATCTCAGCGAATGTCCCCTTTCCCCAGAAAACTTAAATCGTTCCATCTCAGCCTTCAAAAGCTCTGCATCTTTCTGGAGGTTCCAAAGGGTCCTGCCTATTTTGAGCGCGAGATTCTTGTTCTCGACCGGGATATCCGTTACGGACTCGATACTGTTGAGTATGTTCTGGGAGCCCCTCTTGTGCTCAGCGAGCGAGTG
>DASPUA010000336.1:0-4295 GCA_035623135.1 Thermodesulfovibrionales bacterium
CCATGGAACCAGGCACAACCGTCTTTCCATCGCCGGACACAAAAAGGAGGATCGGCATATTTGCCCTTCCCTGCCTGACGTACACAATTACCGCTTTCCATAGGGAGGAATTTGTATCGGCCACTTCCCGAATGCTGTAGTCCTTAAGGGGGGTTGAGGCCTTTATGAAGTCATCAGCGACCTTCTTGTAATCCGGTTTGGAACACGATACACTGAACACGACGAGCACTGCTACTGACGCAGAAAGGATAATTGTTTTCACTTCGATTTCTCCTTGTATAACTTAATGAATTCTTTCTTCAAACAGTATGAAAGAGTAGCACAACGAATACCGATTTTCAAGTTGGAGTACCTGCATGAGCCGCCATGAACACGCAAAAAGAACCGTGGGGCAATCCTTCATGGGTAAACGCGAGGATTTACCATTCCTTCCCATACCCCCACAAAACATCCGGTCTTTTGTTCATTGTCTTATCCTTTTCAACAACATTCCCGCGAGGGAGGAGTCGAGGGTCTTCAACAGGGAGTACTCTTCTAATGCTGCATCTTTGTCTTTCACATCCATATACGTCAGCCCAAGCCCGAAATGAGCGTCCCGGGAACCGGGATTTATGCTGAGAGCGTTCTTGAATGATGCGATAGCCTCCTTTGACATGCCCAGATTCTTATAGGCAATGCCAAGGTTGTAATGTGCTTCCTCCAGTTCAGGCATAGTGTTCACCGCTTGCTTGAGAGGCCCCAAGGCCTCTTTATACATTCTTGCTTCGATGTAGGCGAGGCCAAGGTTCGAATAAAGCCATGCCGATTCTGACCCAAGGGCAAGCGCATGCTTGAAGGTTTCTATCGCCTCTTTATATTTCTTAAGTTTCATATAAGAAATGCCCAGGCCGTTGAGTGCTTCAACATCAGCGGGATCGATCCCTAATGCTTTCTTATAGGCATCCGCAGCTTCAGTATATTTTTCTGAACCAGTGAGTGTGTTGCCAAGACCAACCCAGTAACCGGAGGTCTCCCTGTAGTCATTTGTGTGGAGATCTTTCGACGGAGTAAGGCTTGAGGATGAGACGCTGTCTCGTATCCTGTCCACCGGTACCGCAAAGTTCAATTTCTGGTAACCGCTGGGCTCCTTTAAGCCCTTGACAATAAAGGTTGCCATACCGATTACCTCGCCCCGTTCGTTCAATACAGGACTGCCGCTGTAGCCTTCGGTAAAGGGCGCTGTTATCTGGAGCATCCTTCCTTTCCCGGCAACCTCTCTTATCTCTGCCAATATTCCTTCTAATAACGCCAGGCCAGTTCCACGAGGGTTCGCGATAACATACACCTTTTCTCCTGGGAATACGTTGCCGGAATTCCCGATCCTTACCGGGTGCAGACCACTCCCTTCTGCCTTTAGTATCGCGATGTCATGGTCCACATCAGCATGGATGATTCCTGCAACCGGGTATACCTCGTCCCCTGCCTTGATGCGTATTTCGGCCGCATTTCTTATGACATGATAGCTCGTGACAACCACCCCGTCTCTGCTCACCACAAACCCGCTCCCATGACCGTAGATGGCACCATTCTTGTCAAGCACGCCTATGACCACAATAGACTGTCTATTTTCCCTAATGATAGCAGCTGCATCTTTTTGGTCTGGTGGGGAAGGCGCTTCTTCATTTGCATTCTGTTGAGGGGATTCACGCTCATTCAGGGGCTCGGTGAGATACTTCCTCAGATCTTCATTCGTAAAGGTCGGGACCTGTTCTTCAGGAAACGCAGGGGAGAGAAGAGAGAAAAGCAAGAGTGGTATTAATATTGTTCTCAGCATTTTCACCGTCTTCTTCCGTAAACCATACTCTTAACCACATCACTTTCTCTGCATCTTTCCCGCCTTCTGTTTAAACTTGCGGAATGAGACCGACAATGTGGAGGATTCAGAAATCGCACCGGCTATAAGAATTACGTCCAGGATCTCATCCAGGGATGCTCCTTCCTGCAATGCCCTTTCCATATGTGCCTCAAGACAGTGCTCGCATCTGAGGGCCGAAGCTGCGGCAACTGCGACAAGCTCCACTGTTTTTGGGTCCAAAGAAGCGGGCTCTGCGTAAATAGAGGACCCCTTCAGGAGGTAAGGGGTAAATGTCCGATGTCTTCTTTCCTTGAGCTCCCTGAGCAGAAAACCGAGGCTGCCACGCTTTTCCTCTATCATAGCTGCCAGCGCTTCGGCAAGATCCGTGTCCTTCATTAATGTCTTTGCCTTGTGTACGAGGTCGCTCTTTGTTTCTTTACCTTTCATACCCATTTGTCAACTAACCTCCGTATTTTCTGCACTGGCCCTCGATAAACAGCTGGAGTTCATCTGCGTCCAGGAGAGTCTCGGGCAGTTGGACTTCCCGCATGCTTGCCTTGAGTATTTTCTTCAGAAGGTTGATCACACAGTAACGTATCATCTCATCTGGAAATGATTCAGGAGCATTTTCTATGAGCAGCCGCTCTGTATACCAGGTATCCTTTGTGGGAGCAATGCCCTCGCACTCACTTCCCCGGAGAGCCTTGGGAGCAGCCCCTCTTGAGAGGGCGAGTTCCCTCACGCCCAGATTCACCAGTTGAAGCCCCCTCATAACAGGACTTGAACCGATTCCATGCCGTCCTCTGGTGATAGGGGTAAAACGGGAAATGTTCACACCCGAACAATAGACCAGTATGTCCTTGCCCCTATGCATCTCAGGGCGTATTACGAAATAAAGAAAATCATTTATATAGCGGATAGTCTGCACCCTATCTCTCCTTCTCAGTGTTTTGTACAGAACTCACACATCTCTTCTCCGGCAGTTGATGCATTTCTGCTATTTTACGTTATCTGCGGGTTTTTCTTCTTTCTGCTGCCCGCATACAGCTCATACTCAAAAAGTCTGCATTCTATTCCTCCATTAAAAAAAGGAATCCTCCGTTTTGCCTTCAATCCCACCTTTTTTGCCAGGTCAAGGTTCCCGGTAAAAAGATATCCTTTAAGCCCCTTCCTGATATCCGCAGCAATGATTCTGCTGTCCAGGCTCTTTTTTGCCTCTTTTTTCGCCTGTGCTCGCAAATTGTTCCAAAAAGCCTCCCTAAACCCCTTGAGATGAATAAACCCGAAATTGTCCCTTAAGAGGCCGGCGGGCCTGTTCAGGGCTGTCAGCGCGGCCTCTATAGCAAGAGTACCGCTGCCGCACATGGGATTGATGAAGTGGCCGTTGCCCCTCCACCCGGTCGCCATAATTACCGCAGCTGCAAGGGTCTCCTGCATGGGCGCTCCCATGGGAATCCTCCTGTATCCGCGCCGGGAGAGCGGTTCACCCGACGTGTCAAGATACAGGGAGCAGTCCCCATTTTTACAATAAAGATTCACCACAGCCCTGTGTTGATCAGCACCGGAATCTGGACGTTGCCCACACTTTTCCCTGATCCTGTCCACAATGGCGTCCTTGCACTTTACATTTGCGTAGCGCGAGTCCCGGATAAAGGGATCTGCCACGCTCGAGGTCACGCACACATATCCATCCTCAGCGATATATTTTTCCCACGGGACTTGTGAAACCCCTCGATAGAGGGACTCAGCATTGGAGGCAGGAAACTCCCTCAGAAGATAGAGGACACGGTGTCCTGTGCGGAGAAGTAAGTTGAGCCTAAGGGTGTCATCAAGAGTCCCCTCAGTGGTAACGCCTGCCACACCTTCTGAAAGCACAGGGAACCCCTGTTGGAGAAGTTCCTCCTTCAAAAAAGGAGTTATCCCCTTTGCACAGGTAATGAGAATCCTGTTTTTCTCCACACCTATCTTCTTTTGTCCGGTACGCCGCTTCCGGATGAGCGGGTGATGATGAAATCCTCTGGTTCGAGGCCAGGGTCCTTCTCGAGCTCCTCAACAAAAACGGCGATCGCCCTCCGCATAAAGGCAGAGAAGTGCACGCCTTTGGGCAATGCAAGGATCCTCTGACGCGTGTCCTCGTCAATACTTGCTGTGTATTTTGCCATATCTACTCCTTCTGTGATGAGATGAGGAGGAATTTATCCGTTTTATCATTTAGCAGCCAAGGTTCACCCTAGCTGCTTTTTAGGGACACTATGCCTTGAGGACGAGAAGCACCCAGGGCGCGGCGTGCAGCAAGAGGTCAAACCAGTCTATGGGCCGCACGAGACGGCCCTCTATGAGCATCTGGAGTTTTTCAAGAATATGGGGTGGTTGAAAGGGCGCAAGTCCGAGCGTCAGGCAGAGAAGAAAAACCACAGGCCACGATAGATGCGATATCCAACGTTCCACGCTAAAAGTATAC
>DASPUA010000337.1:0-6242 GCA_035623135.1 Thermodesulfovibrionales bacterium
GATGCATTCACCACCGGCTCAAGCATCATGCCCCAGAAAAAAAATCCCGATGTGGCTGAACTGATAAGGGGGAAAGCCGGCAGGGTCTTTGGCGGGCTCCTTTCCCTTTTCACCATGATGAAGGGATTGCCCCTGTCATACAACAGGGACATGCAGGAGGACAAGCTGCCCGTCTTTGATGCGGTGGATACGATAAAGGCCTGTCTCGCAGTTCTCAATGAGATGGTTCCCAGGATTCAATTTGATAAAAAGAGGATGTCCGGAACCGCTTCTGCGGCCTATGCCACTGCCACAGATATGGCAGAGTACCTGGTCAGAAAGGGGATGAGCTTCCGAGATGCCCATGAGGTGACCGGAAGCGTCGTCCTCTACTGCATTGAGAACAAAAAGGCCCTCTTTGAGCTGAGGATTGGGGAGTTCCAACGATTCTCCCCGCTGATTCAGGGAGACATTTACCGATATCTCACAGTTGAGGGTTCGGTGGGGTCAAAGAGATCAAGGGGGGGGACTTCAGCAACGGAAGTGAAGAAACAGATTACGAGGCTCAGAGGCCTCCTTACCCAATGACCTTTCGGCTGCTTCTTCCGTTCCTTTTGCTCATCTCTCTTGTTATCCCTGCCTGTGGCAGGAAAGCCCCTCCCACGTTAATGGCATATGAAAAACCGCAGCCCCCGTCCGGTCTCACCGTTGTCCACAGAGAAGAAAAGATTCTCCTCTCGTGGTCTTACCCTGAGAATTTACGATCTATTCTGAAAGGATTTCAGGTAATGAGAGCAGAGGGAGAAGGATTCGAAAGGAGGGGATTTGTGGGAAACGAGGGAAACTCATTCATTGACGACCATTTCTCTCCTGATACCTCTTATCAATACAAGGTCATGGCCCAGAATCTAAGAGATATTTTGAGTGACGGGTCAAATATCGTTAGCGTAATCCCAAGGCCATTACCGCCTGCACCTCAGGATGTCCAGTTTTTCGTCGAAAATGATGCTGTCCGGTTGTCGTGGCAGGGTTCTGGTGAAGGGGTCTGTTATCATGTATACAGGACAACGGAAAAGGGCAGATACAGCGATGTTCCTATTCACCAAGACCCTGTATGCAGCACTTCCTTTAGCGACAAGACGCTTTTTAAAGATACACCTGTGTTCTACACCATAAAGGCATTCCACAACACTCCGCTGCTCGATGAAGGGTATCCTTCTGCCGAGATCGAGGTCACCCCGTCACTTTTTGTCCCCTCAGCCCCTGCAGAGCTCAGAGGGGTGAGGGCACAGGGAAAGATAATCCTCATGTGGAGTGAAAGCCCTGAAACATGGGTAAAGGGATACCGTATTTATCGCAGGAAAGAGAAGGAAAAAGAATTTATTCTCCTTGATGAGGTAAAGGCACCCACCTTTACCGATACAGGGAAAGTGGGAAAAAAAGTCCGGTATATGGTAAGGACATTGGGACCTTCACAGGAAAGCGAACCCTCTGTCATTGAAGTGCGCTAGGAGGACCCCTCATTCGTCTTGACTTTGGAACGGACCATGGGTTAGTCTAGACAAAACTTTTTCCCTGCGGTAAAAGAAATTCACCGTATGCAAGGTGTGTCATGCCCTGGATGCAAGAAAAAATAACCAAGGCCTTTGAGGAAAGCATCAGCGTTAAGGAAAAATTTTTCAAGGAGAACGTGGAAGCAATCATGGAGGCCTCAAAGATGATTGCCTCAGCCTTTACCGAAGGGAAAAAACTCCTCCTCTTCGGAAATGGGGGAAGCGCCACTGATGCATCACACATGGCTGCTGAATTTGTGAATCGGTTCAAGAGGGAAAGGCCCGGCCTTCCCGCGATAGCCCTCACCACGGACATGGCGGTCATTACCTCCATAGCCAATGACTATGATTATTCAGAGATCTTTGCACGCCAGATCAAATCCCTTTCCGATGAAGGGGATGTGGTACTCGCCATCAGCACCAGCGGAAGCTCGGGCAATGTCCTGAAGGCAATGGATGTGGCAAAGAGGAGAAAGCTGAAGACTATCGTGTTCACAGGGGCCAAGGGTGAAAAATTTGCTTCAAAGGCTGACTGCGCCTTCATCGTCCCCTCGGATAATACCCCCAGGGTCCAGGAGACCCACATCACACTGGGCCACGTCCTCTGCCAGATGGTGGAGGAGATACTCTTTGAGTCGCCAAGAAAACGATAACGGTTTTGTTGTGCTTATCTCAATGGGTTCGGACCGAGGAACCTGAATATGATCATTCTCGGAATTGATCCCGGACTGGCAAGCACAGGCTTCGGCGCCATCCAATGCGGTAAGACCACTTCCTCCCTCCTCAGCTGCGGATATATCAAGACATCTCCCAGGCAGCATATCTCTCACAGGTTGTTCCAGATCCATTCCGACGTGAATCATCTGATACGCTCATTCCACCCGGACCTGATCGCTATCGAGAATGTGTTTTCCCTGGTGAAATACCCGAAGGCAGGTATCTTATTGGGTGGTGTTTTGGGTATCATATACCTGTCTGTGTTCCAGAATGATGTCTTGATGATGGAGATTACCCCGAGAGAAGTGAAGAATTCCCTGGCAGGTTACGGGGGGGCAGACAAGGATCAGATGAAGAGGACGGTCAAGAAACTGCTTAATATACCTGATCTTAAATCATTCCACGCCTCTGATGCGCTCGCAGTGGCTTTAGCCGCATTTTACAGAAACACACCACGGAGCGGCTGTTGATTTCCTACCTGAAAGGGAACGTAAGGCTTAACCGTTCTGACGACAGGATCACCCTGATAGTGAACGGCATAGGGTATGACATACTCATCCCGTCGTACGTGATGAAGGGGATTAAAGGGATCAGGACGGATGGAGATGAAATGGAACTTTATATTTCGTATAACCAGACAGAAAGACAGCCGAAACCGGTACTGGTGGGATTTGAATCTCCTCTGGACAAGGAATTTTTTGAACTCTTCATCTCTGTTGAGGACATTGGCCCCACTGCAGCAGTGAGGGCCCTCACAAAACCGGTGAGAGAGATCGCCCGCTCCATCGAAGGAAAAGATACGAAGGCATTGAAGGCGCTGAAGGGGATCGGGGAGAGGAAGGCAGAGAAGATTGTTGCGACGCTGAAAGGGAAGGTGGCAAAATTTGCCCTGATGCCTGAGGTTGAAGTACCGGCAGCGGTTGCGGAAGATTTCAGGAAAGAGGTGGAGGATGTTCTTGTGAATCAGCTGGGGCATAAACCACCGGAGGCGCGTAAAATGATCGACGAGGCCATGAAGCGGAACCCCGCTATCAGTTCGTCCGAACAGCTGTTCGAAGAAGTGTACAGGGGGCAGGGACAATGATTCATCAGGAGGGAGAAAACCTTCCCGAGATCCTCAAAGAGAACAGTTCGCTTGACGAGGACATTGTAACCCTCAGGCCTGGACGGCTCAATGAGTATATAGGGCAAGACAAGATTGTAGAGACGCTGAAGATCGCTATCGAGGCGGCTTTGCAGAGGAAAGAACCCCTGGACCATATCCTTTTCAACGGACCCCCCGGTCTGGGAAAGACCACATTGGCCCATATTATTGCCAATGAGATGGGCAGCAAAATCATCACCTCATCAGGCCCTGCCCTGGAAAAAGGCGGTGATCTCATGGGTATCCTCACCCATATGGAAAAGGGAGATGTGTTTTTTATCGATGAAATTCACAGGGTACCCAAGATCGTGGAGGAATTCCTCTATCCTGCCATGGAAGACTTCGCGGTGGATTTCATATTCGACAAAGGGGTGCATGCGAGGACCCACCGATACCGGCTCGAACCCTTCACCCTCATCGGCGCGACCACAAGGGCAGGACTCCTGTCTTCCCCTCTCAGAGAACGGTTCGGGATCACAAGGGACCTCGACTTCTATCAGGACAAGGACCTTGTGCAAATTGTGAAGCGCTCCTCCGCGATCCTGGGCGTTCCTGTCGAGCAGGATGGCGCTTACGAAATAGCCAGGAGGGCGAGAGGGACCCCAAGGGTTGCGAACAGGTTGTTGAAACGGGTGCGTGATTATGCACAGGTGAGGGCGCAGGGAAAGATAACAGGACAGGTGGCCAAAGAGGCGCTGGCCCTTGAAGGTGTTGATGAGGAAGGGCTAGGGGAGACCGACAGAAAGCTCATGAAAACCGTTATTCTGAATTATAAAGGGGGGCCGGTAGGAATCGAGGCCCTTGCGTCTACTCTCCAGATTGAGACGGACGTGTTATTGGATGTGGTGGAACCGTATTTGCTGAAGTCTGGCTTTCTCATAAGAACATCCCACGGCAGGAAGGCAACGGAAAAGGCATACCACCTTCTCAATATTCCCCATAAGGGCGAGATGGGGTTATTTGAAGGGGCAAAAGGCAAGAAACATCCGTAGAGGTTCTCCTTGGGTATCTCAGAGTATTTTACACCCCTCTCGACCTGGTCAGTCCAGAAGGCCGGAGAGATTTTCCAGGATAAGAATCAGGAAGCATATGATCTTATCGATGTCCGTCATCCCAGGGAGTATGAGGCCGGGCATCTTCCCGGCGCGCATCTGATCCCTCTCGATGAACTACCGGACCGCCTTGGAGACCTTGATCGGGAAAAGCTCACCATCACCTACTGTGCAAAGGGGATGCGGAGTCGTGCTGCTGCTGCATTGCTATTAGGATCAGGATTTAGGGAAGTGCACAGCATTGAAGGAGGACTTGAGGCCTGGCACGGCCCTGTGGCAGAAGGCCCTCCTGATTCAGGGATGGCATATTTTTCACCGGCAGCCAAGCCAGAGGAACTCATTGCCCTTGCATGGCTTCTGGAGGATGGCTCGCGTAAATTTTACCACGCATTGTCAGAGCTTTTTCACAATAAAGAGGCTGCGGCTCTTTTCCATGAGCTCGCCCGTGCAGAGGGGCATCACATGTCCTCTCTCCTTACGCTCTACACCCAATTTATTGGAAAGGAAGCCGACGCAGGATTTCCGTGGTCAGTGCTCTCCCTTGAGCCTGAGGGAGATATCATGGAAGGAGGGGTACATGTGGATGAGGCATTGAAATGGGTTCAGGGAAAAGAGGTAACGAATGTGCTTGAATTTGCCATTGCCAACGAAACGAACTCTTATGACCTGTATCTCAGAATGGAGCGGACTATTGAAGGCACAGATTCAAAAAAGGTTTTTGGGACTCTGTCCGGTGAGGAGAAGCTCCATCTCCAAAGGCTGATTGCACTTTCTGAGCACAGCCTTTGATCGATGTCGGGGGAAGGAATGTGTTTTTGATATAATAGCGTGCACTACGCGATCCTTTGCTGCTGCCAGGGAGAGGAGGCTTCCCCGTTACGAGGGAGCATGAGAGAGAACAATAAATCATCTGTACATAATCTGATTGATCCGGTTACCCTCCTGATAGTCATCATCGCTTCGATCTTCTCATCAGGGGCCCTGGTTCACCTCATTCTGTCGATATTCCCTCCTTTATCCATGGAACATTTCGCGCTCCTAGATGCCGCCATACTCACCGTTGTCCTTTTCCCTGTCATGTATTTTTTTGTATTTAAACCATTCAGGGCATACATCGAAGATCTCAAAAGGTCTGAGGAGGCGTTGCTGGTGAGCGAAGCAAGGTATCGTTCCCTGGTGGAGAGTACGGATGATTCCGTGTATCTTGTGAATAGCAAGTGCGAGTATCTGTTTATGAACGCGAAGCACCGGTCAAGGCTTGGTTTTTTCGGTGAGGAATATATGGGGAGGGCATATGGAGAGTTTCATTCGCCTGAGGAGACGAGGGTATTTCGTGAGGATGTGGAGCGGGTGTTTGAGACAGGGGAGCCGTTGCAGCATGAGCACAGAAGTCAGCGGGATGGCAACTATTTCCTCCGCACTTTAAGCCCTATCAGGGGACCACATAGAGAGATAGTGGGTGTGAGCGTGATTTCAAAAAACGTCACTCAATTAAAAGCCTGAGAACTTTTCCCTATACCTGTTTCCCCGATCTCAGCCTTTCAATCTCTCTCAGGATAGGCCATTCCGCAAGAGCAAACCAGATGAAGAGTATGACGTTCACTCCGGGAATGAAGAGGAGAACAATCTGGATGCCTGAATAGCCGGCCTTTCTGAAGATGAGGACCATAAGCAGGGCCCATATAATAAAACCTAACAGAGCAAAAAATCCCATAACTTCCTCCTTAATGTGGGAATGACTTTATTTTAGACCAGAAAATAATAATTTCAAACAGACGTCAAGTCACAGGATGCGGA
>DASPUA010000338.1:0-3910 GCA_035623135.1 Thermodesulfovibrionales bacterium
TGAGCAGGCAATTCAAACCGCGTGCAAAGAAAAAGAGACCGAGGTCAAGGAAAAGAAAGTCGAATCTGCCCATATAGAAGAGATAACCTTTCCCTTCGACCACAACATACTGGCTCAGGTAGTTCCAGCCGTCGGTCTCACCAAGGACCAAAAGTTCTCCAAAACGGCTGAGGAAAACATCAATATCCCAGATGATGAACCAGAGTAAAGAGATGGAGAGAGAGCGCCATGCTTTCTCCTTATATAGCCGGTTTCTCACTATTGCGACAAGGATAAAGACACATACTACAAAGAAAAATATACGTCCGATCTGGTGCGTGTAAATTGCGGGATAATCATGGGCAACAAAGGCGTATGACTGTGAAGGGATTAAGACCAAGCAGATGAGGAGGAGAAGAAGATAAGAGATCGCCCTTTTCATCCACTCGCCCCATCTACTCTCCCTCACGGTCACAAAGCTCTCGGCGTCAGTTATCATATCTGAGTTAAATTCTATCAGATACTGGGCAAAATACTACTCGTAAAATTGCCAGCTTTGGCGGTTTTATTCGCATGGGGATTTCTCAAAGTGGGGAATTCTAATTTTTTTGTGTGTGCGCTGATCGCCAACTGCAGTCTTCATTGCCCTAACCACCTCTAAGATGCGATTTGCAGAATGCAAATGGAGTTTGGTCGTGGACTGCTTTCACACAGCAGGGATCCCCGGTTCAAAACCGGGCAGGCATACCATTTTTTTTACTCCTCAAAAAACACCCTCACACCTTTTTTCTGCCCCTCAATTGTTTAGTCCACTCTGCATAACATAATGATTTGGAAAACGACAATTCCCGTGTCGGGAATAGTCCCCTGTCCTGAAACATCTGCGTTTAATCGTTGGCGAAACGTCCTAGAATCCTGGATTTCGAAGCCTTAGTGAGATTTGCGGCAATGTTTTTTTTCAGTTTCGCTTTTATGGAGGAATCAAGTTTGTCGATAATCCGGCCATTGATACCACTATCTGCGGCGAAATACCATTTCTCACAGCCCTCTTTGAGGATAAGGGTCTTTATGTCTTCCGCGAATTGGGCTATAAACCGTTTTTCTGCTTCCGATTCAATATTATGGGGCTCACCAAATCCAGCTCCCGTTCCTTTTTTCCCGCTCCCCACATAGTATCTCCCTGCTGAGTCACTGAACTTGTCCGAGGATTTTGCATGAGCCTCAATAAACGCACAACTCTTTATCAATTCAATCTTCGGGCTCTCCAGCCCGAGGGGGTTCCTCGTCATTCTAAATGCCTTCATATGTCCGAGGTCAGCCACAATGATTAGCTCGCTCATTTCCTTCTCCTTCCGTGGAATGTTCATCAAAGAGCATCTTTATTGATCGCATATGGTCATTATCCTTCCATCCAATTCATACACGGATTTCCGTAACAAGGGCTTCTACTTTTTCGAAATTAGTGCGTCAAAATACTCCACAGGCATCGCAGGCAAACTGGAAAAATGGATCCCTGTCATCATGTGCAACTCTATGGAGATCTTCACTACGGTATCTATGTCAGGGGATTCGACGATGAGCACCAGGTCATAATCACCCAGGATTGCGTACATCCCCTTTACCTTTCCACCCATAGCTTTAATGATTTTCAAGGCTTTCCTCGTTCGCTCAGGATGAATCTCTTTTACCGCCTCTGACGAATATGTGCCGAACATAAAAAACGTTATCATATGAACCTCCTTCCTGCGTTGTGCTTCTCTGCTCCATGCACCCGCTGCTGATTGAAGATCTTAAATCCTCCAAAAAGCGCTCCCGGACACCTCTTCTTACTTAATAAGTACCATAAAAATGTCGCTCTGTCCACTAAAAGCTGGCGCTGAGATATCTTTTCGAAAGAAACGAGACTTTTGCTGCTTCCCTGAGGGCATCCTGTCTTACAGGACGCAGAGGAAGGTCAAAACGATGTTGGATAGTTCAGAAAGTCCTGCCGAGGTAAAAGTAACCGGCATTGTAGCCCCCGTCAGCATGCCCAAAGGCAAAGTACAGTGGACCGATTATCGTATCGTAACCGAGGAAGAGACTTCCGGCCAGACGCAGTTTGCCGAGGTTGAACTTATCGGCATCATTCCAGACATTTCCGCTTTCGACTGACCCGCCCAGATAAATGTCGCCAATGAACGACGTACCCACTTTACGATAAGTGACCAACCTTCCGAACGCCATATACTGCCCGTAGATCTGGTTGGTTAGAAGCCCGGAAAGATTGAGGAAACCGCCGAGGCTGAACTGATCATAGAAAGGGATATCATTGCCAATATGCGTTCCGGCTGAGAGGGATCCAACAACCGTTTGCTTTCCGAAGGTGACTGCACCCAAGATGCTTCCC
Source organism: Thermodesulfovibrionales bacterium (assembly GCA_035623135.1). Taxonomy (GTDB): domain Bacteria; phylum Nitrospirota; class Thermodesulfovibrionia; order Thermodesulfovibrionales; family UBA9159; genus DASPUA01. Next base: position 2,366 of record DASPUA010000338.1, read on the forward strand.
TGGACTTTGTTGTATTCGTCAGTCGAGCCAAGGGCTTTCAGAGAAGAGAGGGATTCGACCTGTGCCAGATACCCATTATGAGGGAAATTCACATTGTCTAACTGATCGAGCCTTCCTGCGGCGACAATGGAATCGCGTGTTGCAGAGTTTTCCGGCAGGTCGAATTCACCGATCGTCTGGTATGCCCTGAATCTGGCGAACTGAAGGCCGACCCTCGCTTCGCCATACATCCAGGGCTGGATGCCGAAATCGAGCTCACCGTGGTAGCTCACTATGCGGTATTGGGCGACTCTGTCCTTGCCGACCCAAATATTATAGGGTTCCTGCTTCAATTGAACATTGGGAGATATGAAAAAGAGCCCCGCCTTAGAAAGAGGCTGGTAGAATTCGGAGTAGATACCCATCGGATCACCCAGATTGACCTGTGTCTTCCATTCAGCGCCCAGGCTGTTTATCCACCGCCGCGTGTAATCTAAGAGAATGTTATAGCTGCTCGTTCCTCCGAAATTACTCTGCAGTGCCATGCCGAAGCGCAGATAATTAGGCCCCCAGGAGTTCTCCTTCGCTATTACGTTGAGATCGTAGCCGTCACTCTGTCTTTTCATCTTCAGGTCAACGCGCTCGAAATCGCCTGTGCCGTATACTATGCCGGCCTCACGCTTCAGCTTCTCGATGTCAACGGTGTCACCGGGTTTGATTGAAAGCCTGCTTGCTACGACCTCTGGCGGGATATTAGTCTCTCCCTCTATATCGATCTTCACCGAGGCAATCTTAACTTCTTTTACCTGATCACGGTGATGGCGTGCAGCAAAAGCAGCGTATTCGGTGTCCGAAACGGAATATCTCTTCAGGCTATCGATCTTTTCCCTGGCAGCCTTTTCCCCGATACTGCCGATCTCAGCAGCCTTGCCAAAATCTGTGGAGCCAAGCTCTCCAAGCTCGGGATTTATATAGACATCCCGCGGGCCGAGGGTTTTGATCTGCTCTTTTACGTTCTTCTTCATCATGATGTCGATCATCTGGTTCAGGATCGAAAGGCTTGAGCCGAGGTCCTTCCTCGTCGGCAGAGGCTTGTCAACATCGACGCAGATGATGATATCTGCTCCCATGTCCCGTACGATATCGATGGGGACGTTTCGGACGATGCCACCGTCGATCAGGAGCCTGCCGTTCAGTTCAACGGGAGGGAATGCACCAGGCACAGACATGCTGGCCCGTGCAGCATCAGCAAGCCGCCCACTTTTAAGCACCACCATCTCACCGGTTTCGAGGTCTGTGGCAATGGCCCGGTAGGGGATAGGCAGTTTGTCGAAATCATCGATATCCGAAGTGTGGAGCATAAGCATCTCGAAGAGCACGTTCACCTTCTGGTCCTTGATGAGGCCCTTCGGCATAACCAGCTTGCCGTCTTTGATGCCCAGTGAGAGACCGGACAGAATCTCGTAATCTTCCCTTTTTCGTCGGTAGTCGACGTCCCTACGGTCCGGGTTGCCAGAAAAGACATCTTTCCAGTCGATTGCGGTAATCACCTTTTCAAGCTCACTG
>DASPUA010000339.1:0-4402 GCA_035623135.1 Thermodesulfovibrionales bacterium
CAGTGTCCGTTGGCAAGATTTGTTATTGCATATTTCGTAACATCCACGCCGCTATTTGTGCGAAAGAGATATGCCGCACCGCTGTCACTATCCAAGGTTAGGCTCACAGTAGGATTTGTTAGGTCACTATAAACCAGGAAAGGATTCTGTGTGACAGGAAACAGAACCGGGAGCCCCGTTGAAATATCGTACACCGTAAACGTTCCGACAGGCATTAACGCGCCGGTGGAATCCCTCACGTCAAGGAACGCCGAATACGGCGGGGCTGAAACCTGATATTCGTTAGTACAAGCCCTGATGAGAATACCTTCCACGTTATCAAACACGCTCGACTCACTGGCCCAGGTAAAGGCAGCGAAAGCCAAAATAACTACCATCGAAAGGCTGACTATGAGACAGAGTTTTTTCATCTCTGAACCTCCAAAGAAAACTTATGAGTTAAACTCTTAGGATGTGCAGCGGAATACAAATTCGCGCCACATTCGCCTCTTTAGATAGGCATATTTTATACCTGCTGATCATAACCTTTTTAATTAAAGCACAACAGGAATAAATTGTCAAGAAATTCTTTTTTCCTTAAGCACTATTGGAAAAAGCTTAATCTAACACTTTAAAAAGTTAAATCAAACACTTTAAAGGGTCCCGACGATCTCCGTCACCAGCAGGACAACAAATGTCACTTATGAACCTCACGGGGCAGAACATGGCGCCATTTTCCATCCCTGTAGATCCACGCATCGCCAAAACCCGAGGGAATGGGCCTCGGCGCAGAAAGCATGACTTCAAGGTAAACCGTCACTGTTCCTTTTTCGCCGTCGACATTTTCATTCGTTATGGTATACTTCGCTATATTGAACCTCCGCATCGCCTTCACCTTTTGCAGGTAAGTCTCAAAGGGGGGCAAGCCTTCCTTATCTTCCATCTTATAGGTGTCTTCATATTTTTCATCCATCCGCATCTTCCAGTACTTCTCCGCAGACTCTTTCAAAGACGCCTTGAGGTCTCCCTGCTCCGGGATAGTGGCACAATTTGCAGAAAAAAAGAGCATCTCCACTATCAGCAGCACTGTGATCCAAAAAGTTTTTACAGTGAATAGTCCTGCAAACCTATCTGTATAAATCATCACTCTCTATTTACCTCCGCTCAATGTCACTTTAAATGCCCTGATCCCCTTTTTGAGTTCAGCATATGAGGTGCCCTGGTTATAAACGATGAGCAAAGAGCCGTCCCTGTTCCTTCCCGCTCTTAAACTGTAAGCGCCCCTCGTGTCATCAGGAGACAACCTCTGAAATCCTATATTCACCCAGCCACCGGGACCGTGCCTGTATAAGCCGATTCCGCTGTCTGAGAGGACAACAAGCTGCTTTTTCCCGTCTCCGTACAGATCCGCAAAGTCAAACACATAAGGATACTCGATAGCTTCAAGACCCTCCGATATATCGGCAAAGCCCTCACCAGTCCATTTCAGGGCGGCCAGCGATTGCCTTGCAGTTCCCGCGCTGTCCGCTCCCGCAAGCCTGAAAACCGCTACGTCCTTTCCATCTCCGTCCGCATCCCCTGCTCTTACTGCAATCGTAACTTTGTCCGGAAAAAGGTCGCCTTCATAACTATTGAAATTGCCTTTTCCGTCTCCGAACCAGATACTCTTCTTGAGTGTCTGAATCGTTGTTTCCGGAGCTACAATTACATCTTTAAGGCCAGTGCCCCTCAGATCCCCCACTGCCATGGAGTCTCCATACACATCGGTCCCTCCCTCGACAACCTTCACGTCCCAGCCTTTGCCGTCTTTATTGATCCCGACCAGTATGCCCTCCGGCTTATATCGCGATTGAAATGGTCCCTCTGAAAAGGCTATCACATCAGGCCATCCATCACCATTCACATCGGCAATCTCTACAGTCCTGGAGGAAAAACCTTCTTTCATGGGGAATGGGGATTCGACAAAGCCTCCCTGCTTATTGTTAAGAAGAAGGATTATCCTGCCGGTGTGGTTCGCGAGAACGATATCAGGAGCGCCGTCGCGGTTTATGTCGCCTACTGCTATCCCGGCGTAGCTATAATCCCTGATTTCAGGAAAGCGAAATCTCCCCTCTGTCCATTTTCCCTCCCCGGTGCTCCACGAGAATATAAAGGGGCGAAGTTTGTCCTTCTCCGCTTTCCTTGGAGGCGGGGCAATTATATCAAGGAAGCCTCCGCCGCTCATATCAGCGAGGGCAATATTCTGCCTCCAGAGCCCCTCGCGCGGCAAACCATCGGAAATATCGGTAAAGGTTAATGCTTCTTTATTTTCTTTCGTCTCTCTCGATGTTGGCGCGCAGCTCAAAAGGAAAAATACTATGAGAGAGAAAATGGTTGCGCATTTCAATACATTCTTCAAGGTGTCTCCTCGCTTAAACATGGTTTTCTATTAAAAAAAAAGGGGGTGGATAAAACACCCCCCTTTTTTGATTCATACTGCGTAATTTAACAGCCGGCTAGTGTGCAGGAGCAGAGCTCGTAGTTATCCGTCGGGGTGGTTCCTGTAATGTCATTGCCTCCGGAATCCGGGGTGCAATAATGTCTGTGGATCGGGTGGATAACATCCCAGTTAAACTGCGTAGACGATCCATCAGCCTTCTCGTGGGCCCAGCCGAAGAAAGAATACTGGCCTGTGGACGAAGGGAGAAGACCGCCTATGTGAATTGCGGCCCCGTTGCCGTCCGTTGTGCCTGTTAACTTAGCCGGTAGCGCACTGCCGATGAAGGTTTCATTTTCTACGATCTGGCAGTTAGCATAGCCGTTGTGCGGCCCGCCTGGACACGGAGTTCCGCTGCTTACGCCACAAACAGGCGGAGCAGCAGGGAAGGGCGTAAACAACCCGGAAAGAAGGTTGATGGCGCCGCTACCGGGACAACCCGCGCCGGTGGGCGCTGCAGTAATATCGAATACGTTAAACTCATTCGGAATACTTACGCATACTGAACTGAAATTTTCTTCCTCATCCCAAATGTTACAGTTCAGGATCCTGCCGCCTGCCACAACGCCTGGCGCCTTGGTAGCCAGATCCGCCCTGCCGAAGAGAAGCATCCACCAGGTGTGGGTATCCGGCCCATTATTCTGCACAACAAACCTGGGGAAGATGCGGCTTGCCGCCACAGCATGAGAGCCATCCTCTTCCAATTCAGTGCCTATCTCACCAGGACCCTCCATAGAGGGGGCGTTAAATCCTGATGCAAAGCCATTAGGCAGATCGGTTAAATAGACCCACGTGACAAGCCTGTCGGCGATTAACTCATCTGTGTCTATAGAGGCGCCAGCACCGCCGCATGCAGGAGCTGGCTGTTCCTGCTGATACGTAACATATCCGATATAATACTTTGCGCCGCTTATAGTCTGCGCGGGTGGCGGAGCGGCATACATAACGTGACCCGGCGCACAGCCGATTCCCGCCATTATACATAGGCAATGATCCGTTTCCACATCATTCCATGTGGGGCAAAAATGGTGGTCCCCTGCAATGCCGGAGTTCTTAGGCTCATGAAAGGTAGCATGGAGCCCGAACCCTAATGTAGTGGTGTCGGCGGTGTCGACGATCCCAAGGACGTCAGCGATTGCCCATCCAGTATCCACGGTGCCGCTGTCAGCAGAGCAAATGACAGGAATAACCGCGGTCTTGCCGGGTACTGCATCATCAACGCCGTATACGGCATAAGCTGATCCGACGCCGAAGAGCAGAACACTAAGCATTGCTACGACTGTTAATAAGCTTCTTATCTTCACTTTCAACCTCCTTTGATTAAGCTGTCCTGAACTAACCTTCTTCTCTTAGCCCATGGCTAAGAACCTGCGTAACAAAAAAACAGACGCAACCCTTTCTGAAAACCTCCCTTCCTTTCCTTGGATTTATCACCTCCTTTTCCATGGTGTATTCGTAATAATGCTGCTATCAACGATAGCTGATGATTATTTATCTGAATACTCATCACCCCCTCGTATGAATCATTTGCCTCAAGTTTAATGAAACGCCCTCTCATTGTCAAGCTTTTTTTTATGCGCATCACCCCACTCAAGGCTACGTGCATCTTATCCTGTCGGAAAGTATAAACACTGAATCCCGTCTTGTCAAGTACTTTAACCGAGTGGTTGTGAAAATTTTAGAAAGCAAAAAACAGGCCAGAAACGCTTTCTTGAGGATCTCTGGGTTTATGCGGCACTCAATGTGCTTTCTGTGCAGTGTATGGGTCATAGCGCAATTTTTACCATATGCACAGGGTAAAAAGCAAGATTTTTTTGCCACCCTGCTCCTTGTTCCAAATAAGAGGGCACGCACCATTAAGGTTAAGGACCGGCATACATTGCCCGGTAACTCAGCCATTGTGCAATTTCTTCCTCTGTCAATGGCTTTTCGACGGACCAGAATGCC
>DASPUA010000340.1:0-3481 GCA_035623135.1 Thermodesulfovibrionales bacterium
GTCAACAGGAATGCCGGTCTCTCTGCGGTTAGGGTCTCACCTGAAACCATGGAGGTACTCGAAAAGGCAATAGAGACATCAGAGAAGACAGGGGGTGCATTTGACGTAACCATTGGCCCCGAAATATCCCAATGGAATTTCCCTCTCAAAATAAAGCCTGAGGATGAATCGATAAAGAAGCGGCTGGGACTTGTGAACTACAAATTGATACAATTGGACAAGGGAAGATCCACTGTGTATCTTAAGAAAAAGGGGATGCTCTTGGATCTTGGTGGTATTGCAAAGGGCTACGCTGCGGACAAGGCTGTGGAGGAATTGAGAAAAAATGGAATACGCTCCGGTATTGCAGCCGTTGGTGGCGAAGTCAAAACCTTTGGGCGAAAACCCGACGGCACAGCGTGGAAGGTGGGGATAAAAAATCCCAGACCCACAGGGGAAAATGATGAAATCCTGGCAATGGTCGAGCTGAACGATGCGGCCATCTCCACTTCAGGGGACTACGAGAGATATTTTATCCTGCAGGGGAAGCGCTTTCACCACATCCTTGATCCGAAGACAGGATTTCCTGCCCAAGGATGCCAAAGCGTCAGCATCATTGCCAAGGATGGCGTATACACAGATGCCTTCGCCACCGGCGTCTTTGTCCTCGGTCCGGAAAAAGGCATTGCGCTGCTCGAACGCATGGGCTTCGGGGGACTGATCGTGGACAAGAACGGCACTATTCACACAACTGCCGGATTAAAGGGGAAAATTGAGTTTACGACAGACCATTAGCGCCACAACCCCGGGAGACAGACTGCTCCTCATATTCCTTCTCCTTGTATCATGTGCAGGCATCGTGTTCATCAAGGATGTCCTCCCAAGTTCCGGAGGGGTGATCATAGAGGTTGAGGGTAAAACCACGCACAGGTATTTACTAGAGCAGGACAGGACAGTGAGGGTCGAAAGTCCCTATGGACATCTCACTGTTGAGATCAGAGGGAAGAAGGTCAGGGTGATAAACGCTTCCTGTCAGAATAAACTGTGTGAGCACCAGGGATGGGTTGGCCATGGGGTAATCATCTGCCTGCCTGCCAGGATTTCGGTCACTGTGGGAGTCCCTGATAAATCAGGAGACAAAAGAATTGACGCAATCACAGGATAACTACCGAATCGCGCTCCTTTCCGCCTATGCCCTTGCCCTTCACGCATTCGAGAGCCTGATACCCATGCCCATACCATGGCTAAGGGTCGGTCTTGCAAACATCATCGCCATCACCACCTTCATCCTGTTCGGATTCAGGTCAGCAATGATGGTAACGCTGATACGGGTTGTTCTCGCCTCGCTCTTTTCTGGTTCATTCCTTGGTCCAGGGTTTATCTTAAGCATGGGAGGAGGTGTTTCGAGCATACTCGCCATGGGCCTTGTGCTTTCTCTCACTCCGGGTCTGTTTGGACCTGTGGGCCTTAGTCTTATCGGAGCGCTCTCCCATAACCTCTCGCAGCTGTTCCTCGCATATATCCTGTTTATTCAGAAGGTTGAGCCGGTTCTCATCATTGCCCCCTTCCTCATACTCATAGGGACCATCACAGGGACAGTGAATGGCCTTGTAGCTGACCTCCTCATCAAAAACTTGAAGAATAGCCAGGAGACTATTCAGGATACCGTGAGATGAAAATCATCTGTCCCTTCTGCAAAAAGACGACCACATGGGAAGAAAACCCCTGGAGGCCGTTCTGTTCCGAAAGATGCAAGCTCATGGACCTCGGAAAGTGGGCCTCTGAGGGATACAAAATAGAGGGCGGGAAGCATGAAGAGGAGAAGACGCATGACAAGGAGAAGGGAGAAGGATAGTCATGGAATTTGTTTCTGAATCTTGTTAAAATCTACCGTCACGCGTGACTTGAGAGCAATCAATGTTGGATGAGCAGGAGGTCATATGGTCAGGATATCAGTAGCAGGTGCCATGGGAAGGATGGGCAGCAGGATCGCCGCCCTCTCGCAGGAGTATGAATCCGTCAAGCTTGCGGCTGCCTTTGAAAGAAAAGGACATAAGGATATCGGCAAGGATCTGGGAAGCCTTTATGGAATGGGCGACACAAGCATCATCCTTCGGGATAGTATTGAAAAGGTCATTGAGGCAGCCGATGTGGTCATTGACTTCACCCACACAAGTTCTACCCTGGAGCATTTGAAGATCGCCTCCTCAAAGGGAAAGGCAATGGTCGTTGGAACCACAGGTTTTACCAAAGAGCAGCTGGGAGAAGTATGGACGCTCACCAGGAATATCCCCTGTGTGATGGCATCCAATATGAGTCTTGGTGTCAATCTCCTGCTCAAAATCCTGCAGGACGTGGCGAGGGTCCTTGGCGACGATTACGACATTGAAATCATTGAGGCACACCACAGGATGAAAAAAGACGCTCCCAGCGGTACTGCCATAAAGATGGCCCAGGTGATTGCGGACGCACTCAACAGGAAGCTGGATGAGGTGGCGGTCTACGCGAGAAAGGGGATGATAGGTGAGAGGACAAGAAAGGAAATAGGCATCCAGACCATCCGTGCAGGAGACATCGTGGGGGAGCACACTGTCCTCTTCGGGGGTCTTGGCGAGAGAATTGAGATAACCCATAAGGCGTCCAGCAGGGACACTTTTGCACGCGGCGCATTGAAGGCAGCGCTCTGGGTCCATAACAAACCCGCAGGACTCTATGATATGCAGGATGTGTTGGGGTTAAGGTAAGAGAGAATTTCTCAGAAGTCCGCACGAGTTTCGATAAGCCGAAACCATTTAGTTCTCCCAGTAGTATTATGTATACGACCAGGTTGGAATCTTAACCGTTGTTCATAACGTTGCCAGCCATCCACTTTCTCGACCGTTAATTCACAAGAGAAACCGTCACTGACAGCATTGTCAGCCAGACTACACTTTTGCATTTGCTGACCCCAAGGTGATCCTACCCTACAATGAGATTATGCAGACCCCGACAATAGTGCAACCCATTCAGGAGGTGTAAATATGACTGTCCAAGAAGCCATAGAACTTTTTCAAAAGCATCAAACTGTCACCGTCAGAAACGGGGTGCCTTTGGAGATCATTTCGAAGGTCATCCTGAGGCATCAGGATCTAAAGACGACGCAAGTCTATCTCGGCAAGATCAGCGACACCGAAGCCATCCGGTGGATGGACATTCTGCATGGCAGATAGAACCTTAGGCTGACCTTTGATCGCCAGGGTCTGCATTTTCTGCCATATTCTATGCGGATAACAGCGACCAATCGACACTAGTGCAATTCTAACACGGTAATACTTCCCGCTTGAGCCTTCACTTTTCAACAAAATACACGTTTGTAGATTTCATGTCGAAGTCAGCGTTGATGACATGGAGGGTTGGAATATTGATTACTTCCCAGTTGAAGGGACGATACAGCCAGTGAAGTAAGCTTTGATTCAGAATTGTGTAATGGGCGGCGAATTCCCCATTACACAATTGTTCTTAT
>DASPUA010000341.1:0-7913 GCA_035623135.1 Thermodesulfovibrionales bacterium
ATGCTGATCGCGCCCGTGGGGGTGATATGGGGCGTCACCTCGGTGCTGAGCACCACATCCTTGTACTCTGTGGATATCGTCCCCTCTGTGGTCAACTTAGGGAAGGGCTCGCTCGTGCCCTGCATGATGAGCGCCTTTTCATTGTCCGTGGTCACGATCCTCGGGTTGGAGATTATCTTGGTGCTGCCGACCGTCTGCAGAGCGGAAAGCTGAAGGTCAAGACCAAAGGTTTTGTCAGGGCTCAGGATACCGAAGGTGAAGCCTGTGCCTGATCCTGCAGCCACAGAGCCTGCAGGCAGGTCAACCATAAAGGGCGCACCTGTGACAGCCCCTTTACCAAGGAGGGGATATCCTGCTAATGCCGAAAGGTTGTTCACAGGGCTGATCTTCACCCCCCATTGTATGCCCAAATCCCTGGAATCGTTCGTATTCACCTCGACAATCCGTGCCTCTATCATCACCTGGGGAGTGGCTTTATCCAGAGTAGCAAGAAGGTCCTGCACATTTCTAAAAACTGAGCGCACATCATTCACGGTTAAGGTGCTCGTCCTTTTGTCCACGCTCAGGCTTCCCCTGGGAGAGAGAATCCTTGCGTCCCTGATCGCTTTTTCCACAACGCTCACATCAGCATAGTTTACGGCGAATGTCTCTGTCTCCAGGGGCTCCTCGGCAATCTTTTTCCTTATCTCTGCTGCCTGAGCTTCTCTCTCTTTCCTCATAGACTCTGCTGTGCCTATCCTTATGACATTGCCCTCCACTTCCTTGTCCAGGGGGGGGATCGTTGTTTTGAGAATAAGATCAAGGGCCTGCTCCCACGGCGTATTGATCAGCTTCATGGTAAGCTTCCCCCTGACATCAGGGCTCACCACAATGTTTTTCCCGCTTATGTCGGCCAGGAGCCTGAATATGTGAACAACATCCGCATCCTGGAAATCAAGGGATATCCTGTCATTGTTCTGCCCCGCGCCGGTGGTTACGGCTTCTCTTGTCGCCATCTTCTCTTCATCCATCCGCACCGGCTGGGGTTCCTGAACATCCGCTTTCGCGGCGGCAGACATGGACTCAGGTACCTTCAGGGCGACAATAATGGTGTCCCTTGCGGAGAAGACATCAAACTCCTTTGCTTCGCTGAGGTCGATCACCACCCTTGCCGCGTCATCATGTTTTGCGGCCCTCACCTCCCTGACAGGGGGAATGACCGAAGAGGGCATCGCACCCTTCGCAGACACACCGGGGATATCAATCACGATCCTGTTTTTCATGGTAAATGCGACGGGGTTCAGGGAACCATTGCCCTTAATGAGGACCTTCACAACCCCCTCGCCACGCTCCATACTGATGCCTGTGATTTCTGTTGCAGCCGGCATCGAGCCTTTTTCTTCCGCTGTCTGCATTTGCTGCCCAGGCGAACCCCCAGCCATTTCACCCTGCAGGGCCGCGAGCTTCATTGACTCCGGCCGCTGTGCTGCAGTGTCTTTCTTCATCCTCACCACAAGACTGTTGTTGTGATACTCGGAGTCAACGCCGGAGGGGGTCTGCAGCAGAATCTCTATCTTCGCCACAGGCTTGGGAACATCGATCTGTGACGGCATAACCTCGGTGATCCCCGCACTTTCTGACTTAATGACATTCCTGAAGGCGCCGATATCGGCATTGGGTATCTCCACCATGACCTTGTAAGGATCAGAGGACTTATAAATGGTATAAACAAAGGGTCTGTCCCCTTTTATCTCCAGGGCTTCGTCCTGCACATTAATCCCGGTGATTGCGGTCACGCCCGGCGACTCTCCTTTCGCATAGCCTGCGTGGGGAGCCCCTGCCACACACAGAACAGCCAAAAGCACCATTGACAAAATCATATGGAGTGTATTCCTTTTCATTCTCCCTCCTCCTTACGGAGTTTTAAAATTGTATCCTTTGGTTGAATTTCACCCTTGTAATCCTTAATATACTCCCTCACTACAACGCTCCCTGTATCAATCCTGATAACCTTGCCATTATAAATGCCCAAGGTCATTCCCTCTTTCACGGTGAAGTATTTCTTGTCCGGCAATTGAACCATGGCATAGGACCTGTTTTTGTCCCTTGCGATGGCGATCACCTTAATTTCTGCAACGTCATACATTTCCGAAGGCTTGAGACTCTTCTTCTTTTTCTCCGCCTCCCTTTCCTTTTTGGAGGCCTCTATGATGGAGAGGAAGGGGTCCCTCCTCCCCTGCGGGCTGTATGAGTATGCCTCTGTCTCAACCTTTTTGTCCTCGGGTTTCTGCGGCGCCGGTTCCACCTTCAGGGGAGGAGTTGCAGGTTGAACCTTTTGCGCCTGTTGCGGGACCGCCTTCTGCTTCTCTTTCTCACAGGCAACGATTAAGGTGAGGATTAAACTTAAACTGAGGCTTAACACTAAGATCTCCCTCAAACGCAGCCCTGATGTATAGAGAGCGTGCTTCATTGTTTCTTCGTCCTGGCTCCGGCAGCCTTGGCTCCCCTCTCCTGCTCAGGTACTGCAGAAAAGGTGGTTGCCTTAAAGCTGATCCTTGCAACGGCCTCGTCCCTCTGCGGTTGGGGGCTTCCCATTCGTATATCTGATATGTTCACAATCCTGTTCAGTTTCGTCAGTCTGCTGAAGAAGATCCCGAGGTTGTGGTAACTTCCCGAGAGCTCCACTGCAACGGGTATCTCGTAAATTGTCCCGCTTGGATGGTCCTTCTTCTGTTCAGGTTTCCATGAAATGATCTTAAGACCAGACTTTATTCCAAGGTCTGAAACCTGCTTCAGGAGGCCTGACACCTCCCGTTCCTCAGGGAGTTGCAGTTTCAGTTCATCCAGCCTCCTTTGGAGTTTTTCATTCTCAGTCTTTAATGTGGAAAGTTTGGCAGCCTTCACCTGGTCCTTTGCAATATCATTTTCCTGCTTCGTGATTTCCTCATTGAGTCTCTGGATCTCCTTATGCCGGGGGAGTATCAGAAGGATGATTACGAGCACGGAAATAACAATGGCAGGGAGGAATGTGATAACCACCTTTGCCGCTAACGGCATGGCTTTCATATTTATATTGAATTTCAGTGCCATCTCATCATCCCGCCACTTTACAGGTCAGCTTGAACTGATAGAGGGTAATCTTCTCTATTTCCGCCTGCTTCGACTCCTGCAGGTATATTTCGGTCAACAGTTTGGAACTCTTCAGGTTGTCCACGAACGCGACCACATCAGCGTTGGTGAAGGCATACCCTTCAATATCCACATTGCTTCCGGCCCCGGCCACTGCCATTGAATTTAGCCATACTCCCTTGGGCAGGTTCCTGCTGATTTCGTCCAGCATCATTACCGGGATGTTCTGGTTTTTCCTGAGCTGCTCGATAATCTTTGTCCTGTCTTCAATGGTCTTGTTGAGCTTTTCGAAGTTGTCCACTTCCTTTATCTTGTCCTTCAACTCAGCGATCTTCTTTGTATTTGAGTCAAACCGGTTCTGTGTGGCCTGAAGGGCTGAGTTGTAATAGTAAAAAAGGTAGGCCAACGCGCAGATTACCAGGACAGTGATCAGCACAATGGTAACCATAAAGGCGGGAACAGGTTTTGCCTTCTTTTTCCGCTTGACGGGTAAAAGGTTGACTCTTATCATCTGTCCCCGGGCCTCCGTGTGGCAAGACCGACGGCAACTGCGGCCATGGGCGCCATTTCTTCCAGCATGGAGGATTCAAACTTCTTGGGGATGGCTATATTCCTGAACGGGGCAGCGGCCCTCACTTCCACTGCTATCTTCTGTGAAAGGAGCCTTGTGAAATCTCTGATGAGGGCACAGCCCCCGCTGAGTATCACCTCATTCACCTCGGCATGGACCATGGAAGTCCTGAAATACTCCAAAGAGCGGGATACCTCACCGAAGATATCATTGGATGATTCGACGATAAGCGCATACGCATCCTGGGGTCTCACCTTTTCGACCGGCTCCCCCTTCTTGATACGTTCCGCGTCTTCATAGGACACGTTGAATTCTTTCTGGAGCGCATCGGTATGCACGTTGCTCCCGATGGAACTATCCCTGGTAAAGACCGATACGCCGCCCCTGAGAATATTCATGTTCATGGTGCTTGCCCCGATATTGACGAGGGCGACGTTCCTTCCCGCCCCAATTTCATAGTTTATGCCGTACATATTCTCAAGGGCAAAGGCGTCCACATCCACGATTACTGTATTCAAACCAGTCTCCTTCACCACAGAGACATACTCGTTGATCACATCCTTTTTTACCGCAACAAGAATTACGTCCATCTGCCCTGCCTCTTCCTTTGGACCCAGAATCTGGAAATCAAGATTCACGTCCTCGATGTCGAAGGGGACATACTGCTCTGCCTCAAACTTTATGGATTCGCTCAACTCCTCCTCCGACATTTCGGGTAAAGAGATTCTCTTGATGATTACCGAGGAGTGACCGGAAATTGAGATTACTGCATCCTTCGCCTTTATTTTGGCCTTCCGGACAAGCTCTCTGAGGGATTCCGTGACCCTGATAGCGTCTATTATGGAGCTTTCCACAATAAGTTCGGGCGGGAGTGCAAGCGTATCAAACAGCTCAAGCTCAAAGCCGGAACGGGTCTCGTTCAGCTGTACCGCCTTGATATAGCTGGAACCGATGTCAAGTCCTACTATTCCCTTTTTACCAAACATCAGCTTAATGAATACCAGAAAAAGATAAACTTGTCAAGTATTTTTTTCATTAAAAATAACAGGTTTCAAAATAAACCTTAAAAGAATGCTTTAAATAATGACATCAGAGAAGCCTTCTCCTCCCAATAAAAGACGTATGAAGCAGTTTTCATGCCCGCTTTTTGCAAAAGATTGTGCCAATTTCTAGAGCGGCAGGTATTTATTTTATGGAATGCACGGGAAGGCTACTAGTGCTTCACGCAAACAGGGTAAGTAATACAGGAGATCTGACAGATTTTGTCAATTATATTGAAAAATCAAAAGATGTGAGATCAACAAAGATGGAAAACCCTATCCATCCTCACTGTGCCCTCAAGGACCCTCCCTATTGCAAAAAGATGACCGGACGGGTCCTTCACTCGAACAAAGCTCCCTTGCTGGAGACCGGGTGCATGCTGTGTGACGGATAGGCCGTTCCTGGCCTTGTCGAAGTCTTTCTTATCAAGGGAGATTTCTCCAAGATGCCCCAGCGCATCATCAATGTTCACAAATGCATTCCCTGTGGCCGGGGATTCTTGAAGCTCATCAAGGGTTATGGAATCCTCGATGCGAAACCTCCCTATCCGCGTCCTTTGCAGGCTTGTGATATGGGCACCCATCCCCAAAGTTTCTCCGATATCGTTACAGAGGGACCTTATATAGGTACCCTTGGAACACGAAATCTTCACCTCGACAAAAGGAAGACTGAATCCTGTGATTTCCATTCCATGGATGGTAACCTCCCTGCGGGCCCGCTCAACCATTATCCCTCTTCTGGCGAGGGAGTAGAGCGGCCTGCCACCCATTTTGAGCGCCGAAAACATGGGCGGAATCTGTTCAATGGTACCCCTGAATTTCGAGAGGACATTTTCGACATCCTCTTGCTCCAATGAAAAGCCCTCACTCCTTTGTACGACGGCTCCTTCAGAGTCATACGTATCCGTCTTCTCCCCCAGCTTCATCATAGTGAGATATTCCTTGTCAAGGTCAGAGAGGAATCTCGTTATTTTGGTCGCTTCTCCGGTGCAGACGAGCAATATGCCCGTTGCCATAGGATCAAGAGTCCCCGCATGTCCTGCCTTCTTAACTCCTGTGATCCTCTTGACCCGTGTAACGGCCTGTTGGGATGATATGCCCTTTGGCTTATTCAGGTTGATGACAACGTTCATGCAACGCTTTTATCAATCGCTCTTTTGCAGCCCTTAAATCCCCTTTAATCACGCATCCGGCAGCGTTCCTGTGTCCTCCGCCGCGGAACTGTGCAGCGATTTTCGCAACATTCCAATCGCCCTTGGACCGGAGACTCACCTTCCATCCTCCTTCAATTTCCCTGAGGAGCAGGGAAACCTTGGTCTCCTCCATCATCTTCGGGAAATTAGAAAAATTCTCGGTGTCTTCAGGGGAGGTCCCTGTCTCTGAGAACATCTCATTGGTTACCACAATCACCGCAATCCCGCGCGTGATTTCCAGGGTATCCAGTACCTTCGTCAAAAGACTGAACCTCTCCCTGGACCACGTCTCGTACAATTGTCCTGCAATGGCCCCTGGATCAGCCCCTGACTCCACCAATTCTGCGGCAATCCTGAGGACATCCGATGTGGTATTGCTGAACCTGAAGGTGCCTGTGTCAATAGCAATGGCGGTATAAAGATTCGTCGCGATGTCCTTTGTGATCCTTACCCCGAGCTTCCTGATAAGGTCATATACCATTATGCCGGTTGCCGCTGCATGGGGCTCTATCCACTGAATGTCCCCGAACTCCTTTATCGTCTCATGGTGGTCTATCACGGCAGAACGGCGGATGACCACATTTTCAAGACCCGCTCTTTCAGGCTCATTGCAGTCAAGCAGAAGGAGAGGAAGCCCGTCATGTGCGAGGGGTAAGTGAGTCTGTGTGAACCTTTCATGGCATGGCAGAAACCGGTAGAATGCCGGTACCGGGTCACGGTCATAGAGGGTAGTCTCTTTGCCCATAGATTCCAGGGCAATGGAAAGCGCCAGGGACGAACCAAGGGCATCGCCCTCAGGGCGGACGTGGGTTGCGATAAAAAACTTGTGCTCCCTGACGATGAACTGTATGAGTCTGTCGGGGATATCCAATTTATGTGTGTCCCTTGATCTCTCTCAGCAGTTTCTCGATCCTGTCCCCGTATCCCACGGATTCATCCACCCTGAACTCGAGGGAGGGGAGCACCTTCATCCGAACTCTCTTCCCGACCTCGGAACGTATGAAGCTCTTTGCTGCATTCAGGATATCCAGAGTGGTTTCCTTTTCTTCCTCCTTAAGGCAGCTCACAAATACCCTGGCAATCTTGAGGTCATCGGTGAGGTCAACATCTGTTACCGTGACGAAGCCGAGGCGGGGATCCTTTACCCTCCTCATGATTATGTCGGCAATTTCCTGTCTGAGGAGGTCGCCCACCCTCTGTGAACGTTTATAGGGAAGCATATTCTCCTTTCACCTGATGTGTGTTATACATGGTTAGTATCTCGTTGAAGCCCAGAGGCCACAATAAAAAACAGGAGACGGTCTTCAGATTCCCAGCTGGTTCAGCTCTTCTTACACGGACCAGGGAACGCCTTCCCTGTTGCGTGTTCGGGTTCTTCTTCTCGCGGTAATGTGCGTTTTGTGTTACAATTTCGCGGCTATTTTTTCTATGACATAGTTTTCGAGAACGTCGCCGACCTTCAAATCGTTGTAGTTCTCTATCATGAGACCGCATTCGTATCCTGTCTGGACTTCCCTCACGTCCTCCTTAAATCTCTTGAGAGAAGAGAGCTTCCCGTCATAGACCACTATGCTGTCCCGTATGATTCTTACGCCGTCGCTCGCACGGCTTATGATTCCATCAAGCACATAACAGCCCGCAATGGTTCCAAGTCTTGACACCTGGAAGGTCTGTCTCACCTCTGCCCTGCCAAGTATCTTTTCCTTCAGCGTCGGCTCAAGAAGTCCCTCCAGTGCCTTCCGGATATCATCAATGGCTTCATAGATGATGTTGTAGTGCCGTATGTCAACACCCTCTTTCTCTGCTACCTGATGGGCCTTTGATTCAGGCCTGACATTGAAGCCTATAATGATGGCATTAGAGGCTGCCGCGAGCATGACGTCAGATTCATTGATACCACCCACCGAGGTATGGATCACCTTGACCTTGACCTGGGGATGCACAATTTGCTCAAACGCCTCTTTCAACGCCTCAACCGACCCCTGCACATCACCTTTAATG
>DASPUA010000342.1:0-3927 GCA_035623135.1 Thermodesulfovibrionales bacterium
CTGTTTCTTCAACTATAAGACTCAGGGGCATGCTGCGAGTACTATCCGAAAAGTAGAGATTACATGCCGATTCTTGCCTTTACTGAGAAGTGATTGGTCGGGGCGACCCGATTTGAACGGGCGACCACTCGCACCCCAAGCATATCTGAAATGGTTAACTTATTGATATTAAATGATATCGATCTTCCCAAAATGGCACAATTTTGCATATTTTTGCAATGATTTTGCGACAAAATCTCCGCTGCGTTCTGATTACCCCTTCTTTGCCGGTTGTATTGCGAAACAATCATATACAACTCTTTCTGCCTGATAGTGGGTACTACTGCGGCGCACAATACGCCACCCCTTTAATTCGTGCCAAGTCTTATCAACCATAGCAGTGGCCAATGTTTCATCATCCTTGGCAAGGTCGGCCAATTCACGGTTCTGGGTCAGAACTATAGTTTTGATTCCAGGTCCAGCGACAATCATCAAGGGTTCAATGATCATGTTTTCCAGTTCTGGAACCGGTGGAGGTGCCACAGCGGCGCGTGCCTTTAATTGAATCATCCGGGCGCGGGTATCTGGTCCTGCCTCCTCCATAGCAAAATGCGCCATGTCCAGCAGCCTCAGACGAACGGCGTTCAAATCCTCACTCTGTTCAAGATTGCCGGATTCTGGATGCTTTTCCAGCACTTTGACAAGCGTGGAAACCTCCTTCAAATAAGGGCTTCTCTGGTTGTCCGGAACCAGGAACATGATGATCAATCTCACCAATGGCTCACCTGGTTTACCATAATCTATGCCGACAGGACTCCAGCCGATCGAACACACTAATTCGCCATCAAATGAGACCGGTGCATGGGGACAGGCCCAGCCGTTTCCAAGAGATGTATTGGAGACAACCTCGCGTGACAGGACGGCCCCTACGATATCGATTCCTGCAGGTACTGAAGGAACCGCCTCCAGCAGACTCGCTAAGACTTCAAAGGCATCCTTCTTATCGTTGTCCGGTAGTTCGATAACACGGCCATCTTCCAACGCCTGAAGAATAGTATGCAGCATTTTATTCACCTCCGAATTTCTTAAAGAACCACTTCTTCACGTTATGTGTCATCACACTGTATATAAACAAAAACGCGGCGATCCATCCCCAGTAACTTAACGGCAATCGAACAAAGCCGAGAGCATCAGCAAAAGGAGAGTAAGGAAGCCAGACGCCAATTGCCATAACAATAAGCGTGGTCATTGTCATCGGAAGGGAAGCGCGGCTCTGAATAAAAGGCAGGCGCTTGGTACGGATGATATGGACTATGAGCGTCTGCGTAAGAAGGGATTCTGCAAACCAGCCGGTCTGAAAGAGCTGCGCGTGAATCTCACGTCCAGCCTGCCCTTGGCCAATGTCAAGGAAGGCCCGGCTATTAAAAACAAACCACATCAGTGCGAATGTCGCATAATCAAATATTGAGCTGATTGGACCGATGAAGATCATGAACCACTTGATATTGCCTATGTCCCATTTTCGCGGTCGGGCAATCTGCTCCTCATCCACATGATCGGTCGGGATGCCTGTCTGTGAGAAGTCATAAAGGAGGTTGTTCAGAAGAATCTGGAGGGGCTGCATTGGCAAAAACGGCAGCAAATAGCTGGCTCCCAGCACGCTGAACATATTGCCGAAATTTGAACTGGCACCCATGCGGATGTATTTGATGATATTAGAGAAGACCTTTCGGCCCTCCAGAATACCGTCTTCGAGGACCAAAAGGCTCTTCTCCAGAAGCACGATGTCGGCAGACTCCTTTGCCACATCTACAGCTGAGTCTACTGAAATGCCTACGTCGGCAGCTCGCAATGCAGGAGCGTCATTGATGCCATCACCCATGTATCCAACAACATGCCCGTCCTGGCGCAATGCTTCAATAACCCGTTCCTTCTGGAGCGGTGACAGCTTCACCATCACATCAGCTTCGATGACAGACTTTGTGAATTCTTTCTGGCTCATACGATCCAGTTCCTCACCGGTGACTGTGCGACGGACCTCTAAGCCCACATCGCGGCATATTTTGCTGGTTACAAGCGCGTTATCGCCGGTCAAGATTTTAACCTTCACCCCTGTGTCCTGCAATAGAGTGACCGCCCTTTCAACCGAGTCCTTGGGAGGATCAAGGAAGGCAATATAGCCAAGGAGAATCAAAGCTGATTCATCCTGTGTGCTGAACCGCGTCTGCTCACGGGGAAACTCCCTGTAAGCTATTGCAAGGCATCTGTAACCTTCGTTGTTCAAACGGGAGACTTCTTCAACAAGATCATCCCTGATCATGTTAATCAAAGGGTAAATCTCTCCATCCAACTGGTAATGATCGCAGCAGGCATATATCTCTTCGACCGCGCCCTTACATATTAGGACGTGGTCCCCTTCAAACTCGACCACCACAGACATGCGCCTGCGTTGAAAATCAAAGGGAAGCTCATCTACCAAACGGCAGGTGCGTTCAACCTCGAATTCGGTTCGCTCAAGGATAGCCCTGTCCAGGAGGTTGCGGAGGCCTGTCTGGTAATAGCTGTTCAGGTAGCCATAGCGGAGAACGCTTTCGCTCTCCTCTCCGGTTACGTCAACGTGCTTCTCCAGGATGACTCTATCCTGGGTCAGGGTCCCTGTCTTATCCGTGCAGAGTATGTCGATGGCACCAAAATTCTGGATGGCGGAGAGTCTTTTGACGATGACTTTTTTCCTGGACATGGAAATAGCGCCTTTTGCCAGATTTACAGTGACTATCATCGGCAGCATTTCAGGAGTCAGGCCAACTGCAACCGCGAGCCCAAAAAGAAGGGCCTCCAGCCAGTTACCCTTTGTCAGACCAACAATCATAAAGCAGCAGAAAACCATTATCACCATGAACCTTATCATAAGCCACGTAAAGGAGCGCACCCCGACATCGAAACTGGTCTCTATGGTTCTATCCGCAAGGCGTTCGGCAATTGCCCCGAAAAATGTTCGTCCCCCTGTGTTTACTACCAACCCGCGGGCTGTCCCGCTGCTGACGCTGCTACCTTGGAAGCAGGCATTGCTAAATTCAAGCAAAGGTCGTCCACCATTTCCGGATGCTTCTGTATTCTTTTCAACTGGCATGGACTCGCCGGTCAGTGTTGCCTGACTGACAAAGAAATCTCTCGCTGAAAGGAGTCGCACATCCGCAGGTATGATTGAGCCAGCCTGAAGGAGTACGATGTCGCCTGGAACGAGCAGCCCTAGGGGAAGTTCTGTCTCCTTGCCGTCTCTCAAGACAGCGGCACGGGACTGTACCCTCTTTCCGAGTGCTTCGACCGCGCGGCTTGAACGCCGGTCCAACACATAAGACAACCCAACGCTCAGCACGATCATGGCGCTTACGATAAGCGCTGATTTAAGTTCTCCGATTATGCCTGAGACAACTGCAATAACCAGAAGCTGGATTACCAGAGGGCTCTTGAGTCGCCTCAGGATATCCTGAAGAAAATTGAGCCGTTTGGTCCTGGTAATTTCATTGCGTCCATGCTTCTCCAAAAGCTGTTCCGCTTCTTCCGTACTTAATCCGCTATCCTTGCTCCCCATAATTTCAATAGCATGCGTCGTCGGGGCTGAACAGACCTCTAGGAGGCGTTTTTCGTCCTCGGTCCGGGCGTGAGGAGTACTCGCCACACTCCGTATCCAAGAAGGCATAAAAAAATCGTAGAGGAATTTAAACATTATCGCATCCTCTTGCCAGACTTTAGCCGGTAAATGGATTAAGGCAAAGTTGCCGTCTACAAAAAATGCTTATGTCAAGCACGCTGTTCCTTGCAGGATTATCTTCGCGGCATCTGCGATGTGTTTCATTGTCGGCAGGTAAGTGGATTGCCCAAATGGGTATGCTGGCGATACGGTCATGCAATGATTCACCTCGCTAATTAAATGATCTGTTCAATCCC
>DASPUA010000343.1:0-3857 GCA_035623135.1 Thermodesulfovibrionales bacterium
GCTGGGTGCGACGTGGTCATTGTCGAAAAGAACCCCTATCTCGGCGGCAGGGTGGCGCAGCTGAACAAGTATTTCTGGAAACTCTGTCCCCCTGTCTGCGGACTCGAAATAAATTTCAAAAGGATTAAGAACAACGGGCAGATCACGTTCTACACCCTTGCTGAGGTGGAGGAGATCAAGGGCGAAGAGGGGAATTTTGACGTCACCGTTAAGGTCAAGCCAAGATATGTGAATGACAAGTGCGTGGGCTGTGATGCCTGCGCGCAGGCATGTCCTTCCCACCGGAGCAATGAATTCAATTTCGGAATGGACAAGACCAAGGCCGCCTATATTCCCTTTAATCAGGCGTTCCCCTTTCAGTACGTAATTGACGATGCTGCCTGCACAAAAGACTGCATGAAGGCGTGCGCCGATGCATGTAAATACGATGCCATTGACCTGAACATGAAGCCCGAGACCAAGACCCTGAAGGTAGGGGCGGTCATTATGGCCACAGGGTGGAACCTCTATGACGCCACGAGAATGGACAACCTTGGGTTTGGCAAGGTCCAGAATGTGATCACGAATATGATGATGGAGAGGCTTTCCGCACCGAACGGACCAACGAACGGCAAGATCGTTCGTCCCTCTGACGGGAAAGAGGTGAAGAACATCGCCTTTGTTCAGTGCGCTGGGTCAAGGGATGAAAATCACCTTCCCTACTGTTCCTACATCTGCTGTCTCGCTTCGCTCAAGCAGACCATGTATGTCCGTGAGCAGTATCCCGATTCAAAGGCGCAGATATTCTATATCGACCTCAGGACCCCCGGGCTTTATGAGAACAGGTTCCTCTGGAAGGTGAAGGACGATCCCAATGTCACCCTCACCAAGGGCAAGGTGGCAGGGGTTACGGAAGACCCGCAGACGAAGGATGTGATCGTGGAAGTGGAGGATATCTACGGAGGAAAGAAGATTAAGGCCTCCTTTGACATGGTGGTGCTTGCAGCGGGAATGGTTCCTGGGACAAAGGATACAAAAATTATGAAAGACATCCCCTATACGCCGGATGGGTTTGTGGATGCGTCGGGGACAAAGAAGGGGATTTACGCGGTAGGGACGCTGAAGAGCCCTGTTGATGTCGCGCGGTCAGTTCAGGATGCGACCGGGATGGTGATGAAGAGCATCCAGAGTTTGAGGAGGAAATAGGGATGGAGAAGAAATACGGCGTATATATCTGTAAAGGCTGCGGGATTGGAGAGGCGGTTGATATAGAGAAGCTCACCAATATTGCAACAAAGGACATGAAAGTTCCGCTCTGTAAGACCCACGACATCCTCTGCAGCCCTGAAGGCCTGCAGCTCATCAAAGATGATATAAAGAATGAGGGAGTCAATACCATAACGATTGCAGCCTGCTCTCCACGGGTAAAGTTTGAAGAGTTCGACTTCCCGGGGACGATAACTGAGCGGGTCAATATACGGGAGTTTGTTGCCTGGACCCAGCCGCCAAGGACCGATGAGACCCAGAGCTTGGCAGAAGACTATCTCATGATGGGTATTGTCAAGACCCAGAAGGGTGACCTTCCGGAGCCCAATATCCTTGAGGGGCTGAGCAATACCCTCCTTGTGGTTGGGGGTGGCATCTCAGGGATGACGGCTGCCCTCTCCGCAGCCAACGCCGGACAGCAGGTGTTGCTCGTGGAAAAAGAGCCCCAGCTGGGAGGCTTTGTGAACAAACTCTACAAGAAGATACCCACAGGGGTATTTTTCAGGGAGCCCCTCATTGTGGATACCGAAATTGAATCGCTCATCAAAGAGGTGGAGAGCAATCCAAACATAAAGGTCTATAAATCAGCACGGGTGGAGAAGACCGAGGGCCAGCCAGGCCTCTATGAGGTGACCATAGCCTCAAACGGCAATTCAGAAACCGTAAAGATCGGGGCAATCGTAATGGCCACTGGCTGGAAGCCCTATGATGCCACGAAGCTGGATTACCTTGGATACGGAAAATTAAGGGATGTGGTGACCAATATCGAGTTTGAGGAGATCGCGAAAAAGGGAAAGATCACAAGGCCATCTGACGGGAAGGAGGCAAAAAAGGTGGCCTTTATCCAGTGCGCAGGCCAGAGAAACCCGAACCACCTTCCCTACTGCTCTTCCATGTGCTGTGCAACATCCTTGAAACAGGCAAAATATGTGTGCCAGAACCCTGATGCCGCGGCCATGATCTTTTACATAGACATGAGGACACCGGGGAGGCTCGAGACGTATTACAAAGAGGCGCAGAATGACCCCGGAGTGATGCTCACCAAGGCGGATGTGACTGCGGTGAGCGATGCAGGCAATGGGAACCTCTTTGTGGAAATGGATAATTCCCTCCTGGGCGAAAAGGTGAAGGTAGAGGCTGACCTTGTGGTGCTTGCTACAGGCATGGTCCCTACCACCAGGGGACCGCAGGAGTATCTCGATAAGTTCACCCAGGAAGCGGCCAAGGGTGACGACGCGAAGAAGGCATTTCTCGAGACGGTCCCCAAGCCGGAGTTTATCCTGAATCTTACCTACAGGCAGGGGCCTGAGATTCCTTCTCTTGAAGGAGCCTGCGGCTTTGCGGATTCGAACTTCATCTGCTTCCAGTATGAGACGAGGAGGACCGGCATCTATGCTGCGGGGAGCGTAAAACAGCCTATGAACATGTCAGAGGCACAGGAAGATGCGGCAGGAGCTGCCTTTAAGGCAATGCAGTGTATGGACCATATTGCCAAGGGAATGGCAGTTCATCCCCGTGCGTGGGATTTGACCTTCCCTGACCCCATGATGATTAAATGCACATCCTGCAAGAGATGCACAGAGGAATGTCCTTTTGGAGCGATCGATGAGGATGAAAAAGGGACGCCGTTTTATAGGCTCAACCGCTGCCGCCGCTGTGGAACCTGTATGGGTGCGTGCCCGGAAAGGATTGTGCACTTCAAGGACTTCAGTGTTGATATCATAGGTTCGATGATCAAGAAGATAGACTCACCGGATGAAGAGACATTCAGAATTCTTGTCCTGGTCTGCGAAAACGATGCATACCCTGCCCTCGACACAGCCGCCATCAAACGCAAGGCAATCGATCCGAGCGTGAGGTTTATTTCCCTACGGTGTCTCGGGGGTATGAACCTTGTCTGGATCGCCGATGCGCTTTCCAAAGGCATTGACGGCGTGCTTCTCCTTGGATGCAAGTATGGTGAAAACTACCAGTGCCACTTTGTGAAGGGAAGCGAGCTCGCAAACTACCGCTTCAGCAAGGTGAGCGAGACCCTGAACAGGCTCCAGCTTGAGGCCGAAAGGGTCCAAATGATGCAGGTTGCCATTTCGGAATACGACAAGCTCCCTGAGATGATCAACGAATTTGTGGAAAAGGTAAAAGAGATAGGTCCTAATCCGTTTAAGGGAATGTAATATAAGTTCATGGCTCATAGTTCATAGCTTATGGCACTACCGGCTGTTAACTATCAGCTAAGAACTAAGATGGAGGTAAATAAATGGCGGAACAGGTAATAAGTCCTGACGTAAATTTCGTCAAGGATGTCATCAGGAATGGAGGAGAATCGCTGAAAAAGTGTTTTCAGTGCGCTACGTGCTCGGTGGTATGCAACGTGACGCCCGAGAACAAGCCTTTCCCTCGGAAGGAGATGATTCTCGCACAGTGGGGACAGAAGGAACAGCTTATCAGCAACCCTGACATATGGCTCTGCCATCAATGCAGTGACTGCACCGCCTATTGCCCCAGGGGGGCAAAGCCGGGCGAGGTACTGGGTGCGATACGGAAGATAACAATAAAGGAATTTTCTGCCCCTCCTTTGCTTGCCAATATGGTGAGCGATGCCAAGTACCTTA
>DASPUA010000344.1:0-2430 GCA_035623135.1 Thermodesulfovibrionales bacterium
GTTTGCCGTAAGACGCCCGTCTGAGAACACTCCGGACCTGCTCGATGCCTCGTCTTCTCAGAGTCCCTGACTGCCTAGCTTCTTCATGAGCCAGGCCATGTTCGTCCCCAGGTTTGTCATGGTCTGCATGCCCTCGCTGTCATTCGTCACCTCTCCCGGCTGTCTTCCGATGGCAATGTTCCAGTAGCTCGAACCAGGAATGATCATTTGCCCTATCAGAAAGAAAAAGTTAAGGGAGCTGAATACGTGGGCAGCCCCTGCTCGCCGGACCGCGACTACTCCTGCACCCACCTTCCTTCTGAGCATGTCATTGTTTGCCCGGGCTACCATACCGCACCTTTCGATAAGGGCCTTCATATTGGCGGTCACATCAGAGAAATACGTGGGTGAGCCGAGGAGTATGCCCTCTGCTCCCTGCATCTTTTCAATGTAGACATTCATTTCATCCTTCTGTACTGCACACCTTCCGTCCTTGTTCTCGAAACACTTATAGCAGGCGACACATCCCTGAAGAGACTTGCCGGAAAGCTGAACCAGTTCGGTCTCTATTCCCTCTCTCTTCAACTCCTCTAGTACCGTGTTCAAAAGAATGGCGGTATTCCCGTCCTTCCGGCTGCTCCCGTTAAATGCCACTGCCTTCATCCTGCACCTCCAAAGCGTAAAGATTTGATTTCTATGAATTTAAACAATCTTCCGAAAGAAAAGCAACAAAAGGCATTTGCCTATTGGGGACACGGCGTGAACGAAAATATCCTTTAGTGGATAATAAAGGGTAGGTGAAGCATATGCCGGAATTCCTCACACTGGAAAAGTCTTTAAGGGAAAAAGGATGAGCCACACGAAAGGAACTTCCAATTAAGAAAGAAAATGGTCAAAGATAGACATTTCAGCCGAAGAAAAAACAAAAAATCACAAGAAATCAATGCAATTCAGAAGTTGCATAGATAACTAATTGGTTATATGATGAAACAAGAGGGTAGGCGTTGGTAATACGAAAAGATCCCTCATGGAGGTGAATACCATGGCAGGATATAAAGGATCAACAGAATTAACGAAAACCGAAAGACCAAGATATCTTGCGCCTTTTGAGGAAATGGAGAGATGGTTTGAGGACCTATTCAGCAGCCCGATTTCTCTTTTGTCGAGGAGGGCATGGCCTGAATCAAGGGAACTGGCGGAGTTCGAAACACTATCCCCCAGGGTGGATATTTTCGAGGAGGGGAAAGAAGTGGTACTGAAGGCTGACATGCCGGGTATCGAAAAGAAGGATATTGACATTACGGTTGCTGACAATATGCTCACCATTTCCGGAAAGAAGATGAATGAAGACACATTTGAGAAAGGAAGTTATGTGAGCTGTGAACGTACTCATGGATCGTTCTTCAGGAGGTTCGAGCTTCCTTCAGATATTGATGCTGATAAGATAAAGGCTCACATGGACAATGGTGTGCTAGAACTAAGACTGCCCAAAACTGAAGAGTCAAAGAGCAAAAGCAAAAAAATCACGGTTTCGTGATTTCCCCTAACTTCCCGGCCCACGTCCGGGGAGTTTTTTTCCTCTCTGCATTTGGAGGATGCACTCAGCGCGTGGTTTTTGATGCGAAAGGATATAATCTATTGGAAAGAATGAGGTCGCGAAAGAACTGAAGGTAGCATGCATCTTCCCTTTTGAGTTCGGACAGCTTTTCCTGACCCGGAGATTCTCCGAGATAGGGATGGTATTCCATAACCCCTTGAGGGGAAGAGACGAGCATCGCGCCCTCCCTCACAAAAATGTCGAAATCTCCATAAGGCAATAGGCCTGTGCCGGGAGACCTGATAAAGGCAGATTGACCAAATGATGCATGGTCATCCGATGATCTCAGGATGTCCAGCAGGGTGGGTACAAGGTCCACATGGGTCACTGTCTTCGTGACATACATTGGATCTACATAATGAGGCGCATAGATCAAACAAGGAACAGAGAATCTCTGAGACAGATTGTTTCCCACTGATGTCCCCTCTGTATGATCCCCCACAATGATAAATACTGTATTGGAAAAATAGTGTGCGTTCCTCGCCACATCAAAGAATCGGGAAAGGGCATAGTCTGAATATCTGAGTGAATTCAGGAAATCATAAAAAGGCCTTTCTTTTTTATAGAAATGAAACCTCTCTTCGGGAAGCTTGTAGGGGGTATGGCTGCTCAGGGAAAAAATGATTGCAAAAAATGGGGCTGTTTGTGTCTCAAAGAGCCTGTGGCTGTAAAGGAAGGTGTCTTCGTCATAGATGCCCCAGACACCGTCATCTCTGCCACCCTCTCTGAGGATGTCCTCTTTCGAGATAGAGTGCTCAATTCCCGTTTGTCGTACCAGAGCGCTAAAACCCATGGAACCCTGCTTTGCTCCATGTACAAAAAAGGTGGTGTACCCCTTTTCCTTCAGGAGAGAA
>DASPUA010000345.1:0-3215 GCA_035623135.1 Thermodesulfovibrionales bacterium
ACTTCACAAAGCATCGCCCTCTCACATTCCATGATGAAAAAGTGATACACACGCCCATGAGCCAGCCTTTCTGCAAAGAATTGCGCTCCCTTCTCATCGCTTCGGCAAAAGGGCTTAAGCTGAGACACCATAGAGAGGGAACAGTTATTACCATTGAGGGCCCGCGGTTCTCCACCAAGGCAGAGTCCCACATGTTCAGGGCATGGGGTGCGGATGTCATAAACATGTCAACTGTTCCTGAGGTGGTACTCGCAAGGGAGTTGGGCATCTGCTATCAGACAATAGCCATGTCAACCGATTATGACTGCTGGAAAGAGGGAGAAGAACCTGTCACATGGGACATGATACTCTCCATAATGAAGAAAAACACGGATAATGTGAGAGCATTGCTTTTGAAAACAATAACGAAAATCAAACATACTAAATGCGAATGTAAGATATAAAAGGAGGGGACCGTGACTATAAAGTCAAAGATAAGGACCATTCCTGACTATCCCAAAAAAGGCATCATGTTTAGGGACATCACCACGCTCATCAAGGACCCTGTGGGGTTCAGACTGGTCATCGACAATTTCACACAGCGGTATATCAAGGGAGATGTTAAGTTTGAAGCGATCGTGGGAATAGAGTCCAGGGGTTTCATCATAGGAGGAGCCCTCTCGTACACCCTCGGCAAGGGGTTCATCCCGGTCAGAAAAGCGGGAAAGCTCCCTGCCGAAAAGATAAGCCATGAATACGAACTTGAATACGGAACAGACAAAATAGAAATACACAAGGATGCCTTTGAGAAAGGGACAAGGGTAATCCTTGTGGATGACCTCCTCGCGACAGGAGGGACAGCCCTTGCTGCAGCAGCGCTTGTGGAAAAACTGGGCGGTAGTGTATCGGAGATGGCCTTTGTGGTTAATCTTCCCGATGTCGGCGGCTACAAGAAGCTCACCCAAAAGGGATATAAGGTTTATTGCCAGACAGAATTCGAGGGAGACTAATAACCAATTGCGAATGCCATCGATTACGAATACCTACTCCAGCGCCTTCCTTTTCAACAACAAGCTGGACCGCATTCCTCTTGAATTCATTGCTGAAATAACGGTCTTTCTTCCCTCCCATACACACACCTCCTGTGCATAATATAAACTATTCGGTGTGTCCATCAAATCAGGGTAAGACCAAGTGTAACATAGAGATTACTTGACGACCGGAGAGATGCTAAGAGGAGGGAATATTGTCTATCGAAGCTGGAACAGTTTTGAGGATTACGATATTAGGGTATAATTATCTTAGCAAACAAAGAAAGGGGTCGTTCCATGAACACTGAATTTCCGCTATCAGGTGATGTTTCACAGATGTTTAAGCTCTGGGCAAAATACTTGAGCCAGCAAACGGGATTTATTAATATCAATAATGTTGTATCCACCAATCCGGAAATTGAAAAAAGTATAATTGAGGAAGGTGCGGGCTATGGAAAACAGCTCGGCTTCATCAGTGAGGCGTTAGACATGGTCATAAGGAAACTTGAATTGGATAAATTGCCGACTGACCTATCCGAAGAAGATCGTAAGACTGTAGTGAGGTTTACGGATATGATGGAGAACATTCAGCGAATCAAGAAAGAGAAAAGCAAGGAGTAGAGCACAGGTTCACCACAGAGTTTCCCTGTAATAAACAGCCCCTTTTTGCACGGTTCACCAATGACTCTACATCGGCATGATTTTGACGGCGTGACAATTACAATTACTGAAATGCCAGAGACTTTCTTTCCTTCGGTTCTTTGATAATGACAGAAAAACATTTTGGCATCTGTCTCCTCTAAGACTGAAACGCGCCTAATTAATGCGGGGTTGTCATCTGAGAACAGGCATCATATTTTTTCGTTTGTATGATATATAATAACTGAAGATGCACTACTGCGTATCTGCAGAAAAGGTGTAAGACCCGCCAAATGGGACTCTTCTCGCCAATAGGTCACTGTCCTTCATGCGGAAAGGAAGAAGTGCTTCCTTCCAGGGCCAGGTCCAACGAACAGGGACTTCTGTGGTCCCTTGGAGTACTCAGGTACTTCCGGTGTCATACGTGCGGCTGGCGGGAGGCACGCATCAGTGTGTCCAAGAAGCGCCTCTTGAAGGCATTAGTCATGACAGTTCTCATCGCGCTCACCACCATAGTAATATCGTTGGTGATTATAAATATCTTTTCAGCGCCGACCCCCGCAAAGCGGGGAAAAAGTCGTTCAGAGATGACGATACCTGCGCCTCAGGATACGCACTTTTCTTAGTCTGCTGTTTTCGGCTAAATTGCGAGGAAGCTCGTTTACACTCATGGCACGTGCGGAATACAGGTTCATGCATTTCATCTTATGAATTTCTTGTTGAACCAGACACCTTTTAGGGTTGCAAAGATAGTAGTTCTTATACGCAGGAATACGCGCAATGGAGACTATATTCTCAAATTCATACAGGAAAAAAGTTTACAAAAGAATCAGAGAAAGACTTATACTTATTATCATCATGTGGTAATAGGGAAAATGCCCTCTTAACATAAAAGGAGGATTCAATGAAAATGAAGGAAGGATTCATGATAGTCCTTGTACTGTCGCTGTGCGTTGTAATGTCTGTGGCATTTGTGAATTGTGGGAGCAATAAAGAAGCGACGGCGTTTCTTTTTCCTGTTGGCACGAATCCATCCGCTATGGCTATAGACACCTCGGGCAATGTGTGGGTGGCAAATCAAGGCGATCAGACCATTACTGTGCTAAATTCCACCGGGCTACTTCTTAACACATTCACCGTTGGAAGTAGTCCACATGCCTTAGCCGTAGATGCCCCGGGCAATGTGTGGGTCGCATATCAGGACAGCAATACCATCACGCTGTTAAGCCCTAGTGGGACTTCTCTTAACTCATTCACAGTTGGCAATGGTCCACACGATCTTCAGATAGACGCCTCGGGCAATGTGTGGGTCACAAACCAGGGTGACAATACCATCACAGAGTTGAGTCCCAGTGGGGCACTGCTTGGCTCATTTACGGTTGGTACTGGGCCAGTCGCATTAGCCATAGACGCCTCAGGCAATGTGTGGGTCACAAACCAGGGTGATAATACCATCACAGAGTTGAGTCCCAGTGGGGCACTCCTTAATACATTTGCGGTTGGCAGTAATCCTCAGGGCATAAGCATAGACCCTGCTGGCAATGTATGGGTCACAACCACAGGCAG
>DASPUA010000346.1:0-3727 GCA_035623135.1 Thermodesulfovibrionales bacterium
TTTCCAGCCGGGTTGTCAACCCCAGATTAGGCCGTCCCTGGGTAATATCACCCAGGAGCTCCCAGGAAAATGCATACTTTCGGCCAGTCACGGTATCTCCTTACAGAAGAGTAAATATAT
The DNA here is from genome assembly GCA_035623135.1 of Thermodesulfovibrionales bacterium. GTDB lineage: Bacteria > Nitrospirota > Thermodesulfovibrionia > Thermodesulfovibrionales > UBA9159 > DASPUA01. The sequence goes on from DASPUA010000346.1 coordinate 121, forward strand.
TTAAACGCCGCAGTCATTTTACCGTCTTCCAGCCAATAATTCCAGAAGGAATTTGCAGCGCATATTCCAGACGAATCATTTGTCTGAGAAGCAAGGCACATGCCAATAACCCTTCCATGGGGAAAAACAGAGATGCTCTTTATGCAATATGCCTTATTAAAAACATTTTTTGATTAAAAGGAGCAACAGTATTTCGCCGCCAAATAAAGATTTGATGTCAACCAATGGATGGAAACCGGACAATGTCCTCCAAAACAGCGGCGCGGGAGGAAATCAGCCTTTATAGTTCGGGAAAAACGCCTTAAGATAAAAAACTGGTGGTACGGAATATATCAATCAGCCAAATTACATGGCTAAGAGGCAGCCGAGTCAGTTCGGAAAATATAAGGAGACTTCTACTTTACGGTCTTCTTCTCCGCTATCTGAACCCTTATGGTCGCCCGTTCGAGTGCTGATTCAGCCCTCACAAAATCTATCTTCTCTGCCTGCTTCAACCTCTCTTCGGCCCGCTTCATGGCAGCCTTTGCGCGCTCGACGTCTATCTCGCCAGACTTTTCAGCACTGTCGGCAAGGACAAACATCCCTCTTGGACCAACGCCGCAGTATGCCCAGTTGACGAAGAAGAACAGTGGCTGGTTATTAATTTTGCAGGTGAGCATCCCTATCTTGAGGGTCGTCACAAAGGGAACGTGTCCGGGGAACACACCAAACTCGCCTTCGCTGCCGTTTGCCGTCACCTCCTCGACCTCTTCACTGAAGATAAGGCCATACGGCGTGACGATCTCAAGAAGAAATTTTCCTTCAGCCATCCCTATCTCGACCAGCCAAGCTTCCCGGCGTTCTCCTCCACCTCTTCGATGCCGCCGCACATATAGAATGCCTGCTCTGGTACGTCATCGTATTGACCGTCCACAATGGCCTTGAACCCCTTGATGGTTTCGGCGACCTTGACATATTTCCCTGGTCTGCCGGTAAAGACCTCTGCAACATGGAACGGCTGGCTAAGGAACCTCTGCATCTTTCTTGCCCTTGCAACAATCAGCTTGTCATCCTCAGAAAGTTCTTCCATACCGAGAATGGCGATGATGTCCTGCAGTTCCTTATACCTCTGGAGGATCTTCTGTACGCTTCTTGCCACTGTGTAATGCTCTTCACCTATCACCTTGGGGTCAAGTATTCTCGATGTGGAATCAAGAGGGTCCACAGCCGGGTAAATCCCGAGCTCTGATATCTGCCTTGAAAGAACGACTGTTCCGTCAAGGTGTGTAAATGCGGTTGCGACCGCAGGGTCTGTGAGGTCATCGGCAGGGACATAAATCGCCTGCATGGAGGTGATGGCGCCCTTCTTTGTGGTGGTGATTCTCTCCTGCAGCACACCCATATCAGTTCCGAGTGTGGGCTGATATCCCACTGCAGAGGGCATTCTGCCAAGGAGTGCCGAAAGCTCAGCGCCTGCGAGGGTATACCTGAAAATGTTGTCAATAAAGATGAGCACATCCTGTCCTTCGTCCCGGAAATACTCTGCTGCGGTGAGTGCGGTGAGCGCAACCCGCGCCCTTGCCCCAGGCGGCTCATTCATCTGCCCGTAGATGAGAGAAACCTTCTCAAGAACGCCTGAATGCTTCATCTCTCCATACAGGTCATTCCCTTCTCTGGTCCGCTCTCCTACACCTGCAAATACGGACACGCCGCCATGTTTCATCGCAATGTTATGAATCATTTCCATTATCACAACGGTCTTTCCGACCCCGGCACCGCCGAACATGCCCATCTTACCACCCCTCACGAACGGGACGAGCAGGTCAAAGACCTTGACGCCGGTCTCGAACACCTGCGTGACCGGCTCCTGAGTCACAAAATCGGGCGCAGCACGGTGAATGGGAAGACGGGTCTCTGATTGTACCGGGCCCAGTTTGTCAACCGGTTCACCCACGACATTCAGTATCCTGCCAAGCACATCTTTGCCTACCGGCACCGTGATCGGCTGACCGGTGTCAACCGCCGGCATTCCCCTGAGCATACCGTCTGTAGGCTGCATGGCGACTGTTCTTACCTTGTTGTCACCAAGATGTGCCGCCACTTCCAGGGTAATGTCAAGATCGGGCAGCCCTTTTGATGCATCCCCCTTCTGTTCCACCTTTATTGCGTTCAGGATTTCTGGCATTTTGCCCTCGAACTCCACATCCACCACCGCACCGATGACCTGTGAGACCTTGCCTATATTGCTCATGCGCGTACCTCCGGGTATATATTCATTTCATATTATCCTTTCATCGCCTCGACGCCGCCCACAATATCCATAAGTTCCTTCGTGATCGAGGCCTGCCGTGCCTTGTTATACTGGAGAGTAAGTTTCGAGATCATCTCGTTTGCGCTCTTGGTCGCATTTTCCATCGCGGACATTCTTGCTGCCTCTTCCGATGCCTGGGACTCGAGCAGGGCCCTGAAGACCTGTATCTCGACGTTCTTTGGAATAAGGGTGCTGAAGATCTCTTCTTTTGAAGGCTCAAAGATAAAGTCTACGAACGGCTCCGTATCTTCACTGACCTCTATGGGAGCAAGAGGGAGGAGCCTCGCAAACATAACCTTGTGGGCACTCACAGACTTGAATTCATTATAGACAACGATCACTTCATCTATTAATTCGCTCGTATAGCTCTCGATGATGTCTGCAGCAATTTCCTGTGCATTTGCATACGAGACCTTTCCCGAGATTCCTGTCCAAGAGTTCCTGACTTCCACATTCCTTCTCTTGAGATAGTCCTTTGCCTTTTTGCCGACAGAGCTGATCGACACGTCGAATCCTTCCGCCTTAAGACTGACGATATGTTTCGTAGCAGCCTTGACCACATTGGTGTTGAACGCGCCGCAAAGACCTCTGTCACTGGTCATGACAAGGACCTCGACATTCTTTCTTGGCCTTACGGCAAGAAGCGGATGAATCTCTGTTTCAAGAGTGGACGCAACAAGCCGGGAGATCGCCATTTGCATACGTTCCGCATAGGGGCGCAGCTCGAACATCCTCTGCTGCGCCTTCCTGAACTTGACCGCAGCGATCATCTTCATGGCCTTTGTGATCTTACTCGTGCTCTGGACCGCGTTGATCCTTCGCTTTATGTCCCTTAAGGTAGCCACAGTGTTTCCTTACAACACTCTAAGGTTGAAACCCTCTCTTAAAGTCTTCCACTGCCTGGATGAGTCTGTTCTTGAGGTCATCATCAACCGTCTTCTTCTCACCCAGTTCCTTTTGTATGTCTGCCTTGTTATCCCTTATATACCTGAGGAGCCCATCCTCAAACTTTCTTACGGATTCCACAGGAACATCATCGAGGTATCCCTTTGTCCCTGCAAAAAGAACGATGACCTGCTCTTCCATGGACATGGGAACATACTGATCCTGTTTCAGAATCTCCATCATCCTCTTGCCTCTTTCGATCTGAGCAAGCGTTGCCTTGTCGAGGTCGCTGCCGAACTGTGCAAACGCCGCAAGTTCCCTGAACTGTGCAAGATCAAGCCTGAGGGTCCCTGCGACCTGCTTCATTGCCTTTGTCTGGGCTGCACCACCGACACGGCTTACCGAAAGACCAACGTTCACCGCAGGCCGGAT
>DASPUA010000347.1:0-2992 GCA_035623135.1 Thermodesulfovibrionales bacterium
GACCGAGAATGAGCGAAAATATTCTATCTCCGCTTCTCTAAGAATAATTCATGAATAATCCGGCCTAAGCACATGAGACCTCGCATTATAGGCATCGGCGGCGGCGGGAGTGACGCAGGAAAAACAACAGTCGCCTGCAGAATACTTGAGAGCTTCAGGGGTTGGGGCGCTATTAAATACACAAAGACCTCTTTTTATACCTCCGTAACGGATGATCCCGAGATACTGATGAAGGAGGGCAAAGACACGAGGAGGCTTCTCGATTCGGGAGCTGAGAAAGTCATCTGGGTGCAATCGCCTTTTTCTGAACTCGGTGAGACACTTTCTCTCGCTGTCGGGATGCTCTCCTCACTTGAAGGTATCGTCACCGAGGGGAACAGTGTAATAGAAATTCTGAAGCCCGATATTGTGATATTTGCATCAGGATCCGACGGGAAGATCAAGTCCGGTGCAAAACGAATTTTACTGATGTCGGACGTTATTATTTTTGAAGGAAACCCGCCGCTTGAAACGCCTGAAGGCGCAAGGAAGTTTCGCGGAGATGATGTTGAAGAATATCTGTGTCATATAAGGACTCTTCTTTCCGTCGGCCGCTCATAAAACTGCCTGCGGGCCCGCAAATACTGCGGTTTCGTTGAGTTTTTAAGCATATTATTGTAATATTTAGGTAGATACCGGCACGCAAAAGCTTATGAATCCCGTGTCATATCGGTTAAAATGGTCATTCCGGGCGAAGCGGATAGTTATGATTTCGGAAAAGAATTTTTTGATGAACGACAAGGTGGCAGAAGAGATCAGGAAAAGAGCTGCAAACGGGAGGCTTTCCTGCACTGCCGCAAGAAAGATTGCACAGGACCTCTCAGTTTCTTTCAGAGAGATCGGCAGGACGGCTGACCAACTTAAGGTGAAGATCACGGACTGCGAACTCGGTTGTTTCTGATGGGGGTATTGCTGTTTGAACTTGCCCTGACCTTTTATTTTGCCGCAACAGTTGTCAGCATTACCGAGTTTTTCAAGAGTTCAAAGGTCACGTCGAGGATCATGCTTTCGCTGGCGGCTGTCGGTTTCCTCCTTCACACAGTAAACATCATTTTTCGTTACGTTACAGCCGGTCATATCCCTATAACCAACCCCCATGAAGCTACGTCTTTTTTTTCCTGGTGCATAGTCCTGATCTTTTTTATTTTGCAGTTCAGATATAAAATCGTGCTGCTTTCTTCCTTTATCATGCCTGTTGTATTTATCCTGATGCTTTCGTCCTCAATGCTGTCCAGGGAAATAAAACCTTTGAGCCCTGTTCTGCACAGTTACTGGCTGGGGATACATACGGTCTTTGCCTTCCTCGGAAACGCGGCCTTTGCGATGGCTTTCGGTGTCGGGTCCATGTACCTGGTTCAGGAGCATTATGTGAAATCCAAGCGCCTTGGTGGACTGTTCGAGAGATTACCGAGTCTTCAGACGCTGGATGAAATAAATTACAGACTGATTACCTTCGGATTTCCCCTGCTGACTCTGGCGATAATAACAGGCGCCTTATGGGCGGAGAGTGCCTGGGGCAGTTATTGGAATTGGGACCCGAGGGAGACATGGTCCCTCATAACCTGGTTTATTTATGCGATCGTGCTTCACGCGAGACTCGTAGCCGGGTGGCGGGGCAAGAGGGCTGCCCTCTTATCCATAATCGGTTTCCTGACAATTATCATCGCTTTTGCAGGCATCCAGTTGCTCCGGAAAGGACTTCACGTTTTCCCATGAAGGTCTTTGTCGTAGGCCTTAATCATAAGATTGCCGATGTGGACGTCAGAGAGAAACTGGCGTTCAATGGTCCCAAGCTTGAAGAGGGTTTGGCAAGATTCAAAGAGCTTGCAGAGATTCAGGAGGCCATCATATTGTCCACCTGTAACCGTGTTGAGCTCTACGCCAATGTCACGGACGCCGGCCAGGCATCCGAATCTGTGAAGACCTTTCTCTCGGAATTCCACGGCATAAACAGGGGGTCGCTCGATAACGCCCTTTACATCTATGATGATATCGATGCTGTAAGACATATCTTCAGGGTTGCGTCCAGCCTTGACTCAATGGTAGTCGGCGAGCCACAGATACTCGGTCAGATGAAAGACGCGTTCGAACTTGCCCTCACGAGAAAGACCACGGGTATCCTGCTGAACAAACTGATGAAGAAGGCCATCTCCGTTGCGAAGAGGGTGAGGACAGAAACGAGGATAGCCGAAAATGCCGTCTCGATAAGTTTTGCAGCAGTTGAGCTTGCCAAGAAAATATTCACCGATCTCTCGAAAAAGGTTTTTATGCTCCTGGGAGCAGGGGAGATGGCCGAGCTTGCCGCGAAACACCTTATCAGCAGCGGCGTGAGAGAAGTCCTCGTTTCGAACAGGACATACGAGCGTGCCTGCGAACTTTCAAAAGAATTTAAAGGTAGGCCGGTAAAGTTTGATGAGTTTATCGAGGAGATGGTGCACACGGATATTGTTATCTGTTCCACCGGGGCCCCTACTTATATCCTGACCAGAAGTCAAATGCAGAAGGTGATGAAGGAGAGGAAGCAGAAGCCGGTCTTTATTATCGATATATCGGTGCCGAGAAACATCGACCCTGAGATAAACGACCTCGATAATGTTTATCTTTACAATGTAGATGACCTGCAGGGCGTTGTAGATGCAAACATGTTCGAGAGGCAGAAGGAGGCGGAAAAGGCGGAGAAGATAATCGAGGAAGAGCTGGCGTCTTTTCTGAAGTGGCAGTCTTCTCTCGATTCGGTCCCCACTATTGTGGCTCTGAGGGAAAAGGCCGAGGAGATCAAGAGGGAGGAACTCGCGAAACTCTTTCCCAAGATCGAGGCCATGGGGGAAAAAGAAAAAGAGGCTATCGAATATATGGCTACCGCCATTGTCAACAAACTCATCCATCCGCCTACCGCGGCATTGAAAGAGGCTTCAGAAGATAAGGATGCCATAGTTGCAACGATCCGAAGACT
>DASPUA010000348.1:0-3835 GCA_035623135.1 Thermodesulfovibrionales bacterium
TGGTGCGTCCGGGGAGTATGCTGAATACATGAGCATCGAAAAATCATTACCAGGAGGGAAGAAATGAAAGCACATGTCAATGAAGAATGCCCCTCATGTTCGTCCACCGGGGCAATACCGGTGAGCAAAACCGAGGAGAACCCGCGGCTCTCGCATTGGCCGATACAGATTAAGCTCATCGGCACGGTAGCGCCCTTTCTCAATGATGCGGATCTGCTCGTGGCCGCTGACTGCACTGCCTTTGCCGTGCATGACTTCCACAAACGGTTTCTCAAAGACAAGAAGGTCCTGATCGGCTGTCCAAAGCTGGATGACGCCATGTACTATGTGGAGAAATTTGCTGAGATCTTTAGCAACATTCCGGTAAAGAGTGTGAGCTGTCTCAGAATGGAAGTCCCTTGCTGCGGGGGGATGACGGCAGTGCTCAAGGAGGCAATCAGCAGGTCAGGGAAGCATATCCCTCTTACCGAAACCATAATCGGGGTGAAAGGGGATCTCCTCGGTGAACGCCCAGTCATAGGATGAGAGGACGCAATGAAAGAGATCAATGTCATAGAAATTGTTCCAAGGGAAAGACATCCACTCATATTCCGGACATTTGACGAATTGGGCAAGGGTGAGTCTTTTATCCTTACCAATGACCATGACCCGAAGCCGCTCTATTACCAGTTGATTCACGAGAGGGAGGGCCTCTTCACCTGGGAATACCTTGCGCAGGGACCTGAGGTATGGAAGGTCAGAATCACAAGAAACTGAGATGTATGACACGCATCATATGCATGTGTGCATGCATATGGGTATACTAAAAGAAAAAGGAGGAAGAGTATGGCAACAACCGCAGAAACAACACACAAGAAGTTCACGAAGGATTCGTTGATCGGTGATGTGATTAATTCCAGCCCTGCAGCAAAGAAGGTCATCGAGAAATATTTCGGCAACGGCTGTTTCACCTGTCCAGGTGTCAAGATGGAGTCCCTCTCATTCGGGGCAATGATGCACAACATCGATACAGAAAAGCTCGTAAGAGAGCTGAATGAACTGGGGGAATAATGGCCATGGAAGTGAAGTGCTTTGTATGTGGGAAAACAGAAAAGGCTCTTGTGTATCTGAGGTGTATCCATGAGGGGCAGGAGAAGCTTGTGTGTGCCCGATGCCTGCCGGCATTAATACACGGGGGACACTAAACCTCCCCCGTTACTCGCCTTAACAGGAGAGGGGGAGTCTTACCCGGAAGGTGGTTCCCTTTTCCCTATTTTCCATGGAAATAGACCCGTGATGTGACACTATGATTTTGTGCACAATGGCGAGGCCCAGACCTGTACCTTTGTCTTTTGTGGTGTAAAAGGGAAGGAATATTTTATCTTGTATTTCTTCGGGGACCCCGTGACCTGTATCAGAGACGGTAATCTCCAGACTATCGGGTTCTGCAGAGAACCCAAACCGCAAATCTCCTCCCTGGGGCATGGAGTCCACGGCATTCTGCACCAGGTTGGTAAATGCCTGTCTCAGCAATACCTCATCTCCCGGAATGAGAGGAATCTTCTCCGCGTTAAAGAAGACCCTTATGTCTTTTCGTTCCCCTGTAATGTGCGAAAGGCAGGTTTTTATGACCTGTCCCACTTCCACCGGGGCGACGATGAGTTCAGTGGGCTTTGCAAAGGAAAGAAAATCAGTAATGATCCTGTCCATGACCGCGATCTCTCCCGTAACGGAATCTACCACATGGAGAAGGGAAGGGTCCACTTTTTTGGAAAGCAGGTTTGTGTATCCGGCGATAACCGCCATGGGGTTTCTCAATTCGTGGGCCATTCCCGCTGACATCTCTCCAAGACTGGACAGTCTCTCCCGCAGCTGTGCCTGGGATTCCAGCGCCTTGAGCTCGGTCAGGTCTGTGAATACCATTAACCTGCCAATCGTCTCTTTTGCCGAATTCAGAAGGGGAGTAATGGCAAGCCCGAGGTGCAGTTTCTTGCCTGAATCGGCAATATACTGGAGTTCCCCTCTTTCAATGGTCTTCTTGCCATCAAGGATACCTTTCAGGGGCTCCCTGAAAATCTCGTCATAACGCCTGCCTATTGCAGACGGCACGTTCAGCCGGAGTATGCGCGCGGCAGCAGAATTCATCTTCGTGATGGTAAGATTTTGGTCAAGGCTTATCACACCGCTGGGAACGCTCTGGAGGATATCCTCATTATAACTTTCTATACTGTCCGCGCGCTCCTCTGCCCTTTTTCGCAAGTCTTCCAGTTCCCTTTCCTTGTCTTTGAGCTTTGCTACAAGCTCATGGAATGTCCCGACGATGAATGAAACCTGAGACTCTTCCTTTTGCCGGGATTTCTCTTTTTCTTTCCTTATCCTTGTGATGATCCTGAGGAGGGAAAAGAAAAAGAGGATCATGAAGACCAACAAGATCGTTATGGAGAATATTCCTTCGCTCATCTTCCTAGATAGAGGGAAAGTATCTCCTGGCCGAATAATAAGCTAACAAGGGCGCCTGCGGCAAGAAACGGCCCGAAGGGTATTTTTGTTTTCCTGCCCTTTCCCTTCATAACCATAAGAAAGATGCCCACACAAGAGCCAAGGAGACTCCCCGCAAATGTGGTGAGGAACACGGATTTCCATCCCATGAAGGAACCCACCATTGCCATCATCTTAATATCTCCCCCTCCCATACCCCCTCTGCTGAGTACTGCGATTAAATAGAATGTGGCTCCACCAGTGAGGAGACCGATGAGTGCCCGGCCCAGACCAAGGATCGAGCTCCGGTCAAAAGGATCCGGAAATACCAGGGATGCCGCGATGAGACCGAGGGGTATGCCGGGAAGGGTTATAGTGTCGGGGATTATCTGAAAATCAAGGTCAATAAAGGTAATGACGATCATGGCTGAGCAGAATGCGAAGAGCACCGGCGTATGCCATCCGAAACCAAAGCGCCAGAGCACGAATACATACAGAAGGGCATTGAGGGCTTCGACGAGAGGATACCTCAAGGGAATGTGCTTTTTACAGTATCTGCATTTTCCTCTGAGGAGGAGAAAACTCAGGAGAGGAATATTATCATACGCCTTAATGGGTATAGTGCATGACGGACAACGGGATGAAGGAAATATTACGGAAAGGCTTCTCGGCAGGCGGTAGATGCAAACGTTTAAGAAAGAACCGATGAGAGAGCCAAACAGAAAGACGATGACGAACGATACAGTCATGCCTCAATCTTTCCGATGTCTGCAGCCTTCTTTCTTGTATCCTCTCTCTCGGCTTCCAGTCTCTCCAGCTCATTCATTGCCTCAAGGATGTCGGGGTCCCTCAGTATATGCCGTTCCTGGCGATTCCTCAGTTCAACGACCTTTGCCCCTATGGTTTTCATCAATTCCGCTCTTTTCTTTTCCATTTCCGCGGACTGGTAGAGCAGTTTAAAAAGAGAAATCTCTATCTTCACCCGTTCATTCAGTAAGGACGAAAACCACTTGACCTTTTCTGTGCCCGACTCAAAGTTGTCCTTGACCCTTTTCCACATTCTCTCCTCCTTTGTGCCCAGTGCTATGAATCGTGAAGAGATTCCGGAACAATTTCAAAAGAACACTCTTCATTTCGCTGCGAAAGGACCATTGCAGGAAGTCCTTCAGCCTGTCTTGAAAATATCCGTCTTGCCCATCCAGAATCTCTCCACGCTCTTTTTTAACAAGGGTGAGTCCTCCATGTGAGGATCGCGCTCAATCAAAGCGAAGGCCTCCCTCCGCGCGCGTTCGAGCAGTAGCGCGTCCCGGACAATGTTCGCAATCCTGAGATCGGGCATGCCGGACTGCCGTGTGCCGAACAGTTCACCCGGTCCTCT
>DASPUA010000349.1:0-4341 GCA_035623135.1 Thermodesulfovibrionales bacterium
CCTGGGAAGTCCCACCATCAAGTAGAGACAGGTCAGGACCCCTAGAACAGGAGTTGCTGAACCTCCCGGTGCTTTGAAAACCCTTCTTGCCCCAGGCTGGGTATATCTCAAAACCAGCACCCCGGTGCACACGATCACAAATGCTAGGAGAGTGCCTATACTCACAAGCTCGCCCACAATGCCTATGGGAAGCAGGGCCGCCATGCATGCGGTAACAAAACCGGTAATTAAGGTAACGATATAGGGGGTCTGAAACCGCGGGTGAACCTCGGATACAAAAGCAGGGAGAAGGCCATCTCTTCCCATAGAGAAAAAAATTCTCGTCTGTCCGAGGAGGAGCACAAGGATCACAGAGGTCAATCCGGCAATAGCGCCCACCTTGAGAAGAGGGGAGAAAACATTGAGATCCATGGCGTCCAAGGCCACGGCAAAAGGGGCGGGACCATTCAGCTCGGCGTAATGTACCACCCCGGTCAAGACCAATGAAACTGACACATACAATACAGTGCACACGATAAGACTGCCAAGAATACCTACAGGCATATCCTTTTGTGGATTCCTTGCCTCCTGCGCAAGGGTCGAGACCGCATCAAAGCCTATATAGGCGAAGAAAATCACTCCGGCCCCTCTCATCACGCCGCTTAACCCGAAGGTTCCAAAATGCCCATTGTTGGGTGGAACAAATGGGTGCCAAAGTTCAGGCCTTATAAAGAACACCCCCACTGCTATGAAAACCAGAATTATGGCTACTTTGATAAACACGATCACCGCATTCAGGAATGCCGATTCCCTTATCCCTATGGTGATAATTACGGTGATCATGGCAACCACAATCACAGCCGGCAGATTAAAAAGAGCACCCGTGGATATCCACCGTTGCAGTTCAGCGTTGTAAGCCACGGGCGGCGATGATAGGAACTCCGGAATAACAATTCCCAAATCTTTAAGGAAGCTCACCACATAGCCGGACCATCCTATGGCCACAGTTGTAGCCCCAAGGGAGTATTCCAGGATAAGGTCCCAGCCGATGATCCAGGCAATGAACTGCCCCAGCGTTGCATACGCATAAGTGTATGCGCTTCCCGCAACTGGGATCATGGAAGCAAATTCCGCATAACAAAGGCCTGCGAAGCCGCAGGCAACCGCTGCAATGATAAATGAAAGGACAATGGCAGGTCCGGCTATCTGCGCGGCCGCGTGCCCAGTCAGAACAAATATGCCCGCACCTATGATCACCCCAATTCCCAGAAGCACAAGGCTCACAGGACCGAGGGATCTCTTAAGTCCATGCTTTCCCTCAAAAGCCTCAGTGGTCAACTCTGCTAGAGGTTTTCTTAGAAAAAGCCTTTCCATATTTAGCTATTCTTATCTCCTCTTTGAAATTCATCAATCCGGATGATCTTAGTGCAGCTATGATAATACATATCACCCATTTTTGAAAGCAGCAGGATTTTTTCGTCATTTCTCTTCAGAGCGGGAAACTCACGGGTAAATATCCTTCACTTAAGTCTTGAAAAAAGATAGGCGAAGATTGTACATTTAAAAGAAAAACTCAATGCAGGAAATACGAAAGGATATAACAGGAATGTCCTGGCAGGAAAAAGAAAGAGAAAAGCGGATCGAACAGTATATTGAGACAAAAACAGAAGGAACAATTAGGAAGATCATAGTGAAAAAGGTCAAAGAGTTTTGGGACAGGATCATAGACGCAAATGAAAAATTGTATCCTGAACTAAGATTAGAAAACAAGGACAATGTCATGTTGAAGGGAGAGGAAAAGAGTCTTGTATACCACGAAAACAAATATCCCCAGTATATCTATTTAGGGACAGGGCACGAGGGGCACATTTCGTATGATTCTGAAGAGAAGACCCTTTACCTTGTGAGGCTCAATAAGTATTACACTGTGTTCCGTTTACGATCCAAGGTAATTTTTTTCCGGCTGAATAACCACAGCATTGATACCCTCTTAAGAAATATCTGTGTGGAAGACTATGACTATGAGGATGACCTTGAATACTACAGGGTGGAATACACCAAGTCTAGATCCAGACGCAGGCGTCGTAGGCACCGTGTATGACACCGCAATGGGTCAGCATGTCAATGCACCCTCAAGCATGAGGACACTTGAACCGACCAGGTCATTTATATGTTATTCCGCAGCTGTTCAGAATTCCCCGATAGCTCTCTTTCATCATGAACTGCCTGAGTGAAACTGCGTTTACGGGCGGACAGATGAGGTAACCCTGCACCCCTCCGCACCTTGCCTCATGCAGGAAGGACAATTGTGTTCTTGTCTCCACACCTTCTGCAATCACCTTTAAGTTGAAGTTATGTGCGAGGCTCACAATCGCGCTCACAATGGATTGGTCGACAGAGCTGCTGACAAGGTCTTTTACAAAGGAGTAGTCGATTTTCAGGGTAGAGAGGGGGAAACGCTTCAGGTAGTTCAGAGAGGAATATCCGGTGCCGAAATCATCAATGGCGACTTGTATGCCCATTGCCTGCAGCGCATGCAGTTTCTTGATAGAATTTTCAGTGTCTTTCATTATCGTGCTCTCGGTAAGTTCCAGTTGCAGACCCTCCGGAGCGAGTCCGGTATCGTTCAATACCTGGGATACTGTTTCCACAAAGTTTTGCTGCTTAAACTGGATGCCAGACACATTTACTGTCATACGTATTGAACTGATGCCGTCCTTTTGCCATGCTTTACTTTGTGCGCAGGCAGTACGGAGGACCCATTCTCCAATCGGGATAATCAGCCCGGTTTCCTCGGCAAGGGGGATAAACTCATTGGGCTTAATCAATACCAGGTCAGGCTGCAACCAGCGTATCAATGCCTCCACCCCGATCATTTTGCCAGTGCGTATATCTATTTGAGGCTGGTAAAAGAGCATAAATTCATTGTGCTCCAGCGCCCTCCGCAATTTGTGTTCAATGGTAAACCTTTCAAAGGCAAATTTGTTCATAGACTCGGAATAATACTGGTAGTTGTTCCTTCCCTGCTCTTTAGCCTGGTACATTGCCACATCCGCGTTGACAAGCAGGGTGTCAAGGTCCCCGCCGTCAAAGGGAAATACTGCAATGCCTACGCTCGCGGTAATGAATATTTCGTGGGAACCAATGATAAAAGGCTCTGCCACCATACTAAGGACGCGCTGAGCTACTTTTGCGGGGTCCTGGATATTGCTGATATCGGTCAGCAAGACCGTGAATTCATCACCGCCAAGACGGGCCACAAGTGACTCCGGTTCCCCTGGAGAGATGCGGAAAACGCTGTCTGCGCTCCGCAGACAGCCTGCCACGCGTTCGGCAATGTTTTGCAGGAGTACGTCGCCCGCTTTATGGCCGATAGTGTCATTCGTATGCTTGAAATTATCAATATCAAGGAAGAGTATCGCCAGCAGCCCTTTTTCCCGTTCTGCATGCGCAATGGCCTGTTTCAGACGGTCGTTAAACAGATAACGATTTGGTAGCCCGGTCAACGTGTCATGGTAGGCAAGATACTTGGCGTTTTCTGCTGCCTGCTTATATTTTGTGATGTTGCTTATAAGTGCAAACACCCTGTCCTCTCCACAGACAATAAATTTTGCCTCATAGTGGCCTTTATTCTTTGTGGGGAGCTCATATTGAAAGCTATGGAGTTCCCCAGTCTGGAGCGCCCTCTCAACGGAACTCATAAGCTGTTGAGCAATGTCCGACGGCATAATATCGCACACGTTCTGGCCCAGAACCTCGGCACATGACAAGAGGTTATGATTTAATTGTCCCCTGAACTCGAGTAGCGTGCCGTCCTTTCTTATCTGTAGTAACAGATCATCCATAGTCATTAACTTATATATGCTTAAGCTCTTGTTAATAACATATGCAATAAATAAACAAATTACAACAAAAAAATAGCAGTTTCATTACCTTCTCGTCGCAAAATTCGGGCATGGCCATTACACGCCTCTTAGTTGGCTTTGCCCCCTCTGTTTTCACCTCCGTCATTCGGCTTCATGTAGGATGGCAAGCGGTTGGCGACGAAAAGAAACCCAAAGCATATAACGACGGTAATGCAGGCAATGGTAAATGCAAGTGATGTGCCGTGCCATAAACTCTCAAACCAGTGCATAAAATCATTCGCAAGCACATTCGCCTTCCCCCCGTAGAGTTCCAAATCATGCAGGTACATTTTGGAATTTTCAGGTTCGTAACCCAAAACACTTTCAGAGGCATTCTCAGCAGTAAAATAAATCAGGATGGAACTCCCCAAACCAAGCAACAGGATAATAGCGGCAATAAGATAAAGGTGTTTACGCACAATTGATTAGCTTTCTCTTAACAAATTACCACTTAATC
>DASPUA010000350.1:0-3386 GCA_035623135.1 Thermodesulfovibrionales bacterium
CCAGCGCCGAGGGAAGCCTGAAACCGAAATCTATAAGGGTCTGCTTTCTTGATCTGTCTCCTTCATACATGCCGCCGACCTGAGGGATGGTTGCGTGCGATTCATCCACCACAATGAGAAATTCAGGGGGAAAGTAATCGATGAGGGTGTAGGGTGGCTGACCAGGAGACCTGCCGCTGAGGTGCCTTGAGTAGTTCTCGATACCGTGACAGTATCCGAACTCCCTGAGCATCTCCAGATCAAAGCGAGTCCTCTGCTCGATCCTCTGCGCCTCAAGGCGTTTCCCCTCTTTTACAAAGAACGCTACCCGCTCCTTCATCTCATCTTCTATCCTTTTCAGCGCAGGCTCCATACGCTCCCGGGGGGTAATCCAGTGGCTGTTGGGGAAAAGGGCAAACCGTTCAAACCTCCGAAGTTTTTCGCCGGTCAGTGGGTCAAACTCATAGACTGAATCTATGCTGTCACCAAAAAACTCAAGCCGGATAGCCTTGTTCAACGAAAAGGAGGGATACACCTCCACACTGTCCCCCCTCACCCTGAAAACACCCCTCCTGAATTCACCCTCAGATCGGTTATACTGCATCTCCACAAGCCTTCTCAGTATCTCGTCCCTCTCGGTACGCATCCCCTCTTCCACAAAAAGATGCATCTCCTTGTAATCCTGGGGAGAGCCGATTCCATAGATGCAGGAGACAGAGGCAACTACAATGGTATCCCTCCTTTCAAGGACAGCTCTTGTGGCCGAGTGCCTCAGCCGGTCGATATCATCGTTGATCATGGCGTCCTTTTCTATAAAAGTTTCGGTGGTCGGGATATACGCCTCAGGCTGGTAATAGTCGTAATAGCTCACAAAGAACTCGACGGCATTTTCCGGAAACAGCTCCATGAATTCACCATATAACTGGGCCGCAAGGGTCTTATTATGTGCGATCACAAGGGTTGGCTTGTTCACATGGGCGATAACATTGGCAATGGTAAAGGTCTTACCTGAGCCGGTGACCCCCAAAAGCACTTGATGTCGTGAACCCTTTTCAATCCCTTCCGTGAGTTCGCGAATCGCCTTCGGCTGGTCTCCTCTGGGAACAAACTCTGTTGACAGCCTGAAGTCCATACGTCAGTCTATCACCCCCAGAGGAAATGCTTCAAGGCTGATTCCCATTTTCAATTCTTGGATTTTCTGGTAGAATCCATACACACTAGTATCTGCAATGTTGGTGAGTCATGGAAGAAGAACATGAAAAACTGGTAAAGACTACGGTGCACCTGGAAGCTGAGGTCCTGGAGGCCCTGGAGGATCTTGCAAAGGAATACTCACAGGAAACAGGCCAGAAATGGTCCAGAGGAGCTGTAATCAGAGTTGCATTGAGCGAATTTTTTTCGCGGAGAGGAAGGATACTTTAACCCTCCACCCGATTACTTCTTAAGGAGGATCACATCATATGGTTTCACCCGAAGAGAGACTGAAAGAACTGGGGATTAAACTTCCCGGCGCACCCTCACCTCTTGGTGCGTACGTCCCCTGTGTCCGCTCAGGGAACCTCTTGTTCCTCAGTGGGATGTTACCGTTACGGAACGGGAAACTCACAAGGACGGGAAGAGTGGGTGAAGGGGTTTCGCTGGACGACTCACAAGAAGACGCAAGGCAGGCGGTGATCAACGCCCTGAGCATTGTGAAGGCAGAGATCGGAAGTCTGGCAAGGGTCGTCAGATGCGTGAAGGTAATCGGCTTTATTGCATCAACCGCAGATTTTGTGCAGCAACCGTCGGTCTTAAATGCGGCCTCTGAACTTCTCCTCGCCATATTCGGGGACCGCGGAAAACACGCCAGGGTAGCTGTGGGGGTACCGGTTCTTCCACTCAATTCGCCATTGGAAGTAGAGTTTATCTTCGAAGTCGCTGACGAAGAAACCGCCTGACCCACACACAATGCCAAAACCTTTCGTGGTCATAGTCGGCAGGCCGAATGTGGGGAAGTCCACCCTCTTTAACAGGATCGCAGGGGGCGAGACCGCCATCGTGGAATCCGTCCCTGGTGTCACCAGAGACAGAAACTACCAGGAAACAGAATGGGGTGGAAAGTCATTTGTTATCGTGGATACGGGAGGCTTTTATCCTGAACCTGCAGAGGATCTTTTCCCTCAGGTCAGGGAACAGGCAGAGTTTGCCATTGAGGAAGCTGACCTCATCATACACCTTCTGGATGGGAAGGAAGGGCTGACCCCTCACGACATTGAACTTTCCAGGATTCTCAGGGCTTCGGGGAAAAAGGTCCTCTGGGCAGTAAATAAGATCGATGCGCCCACAAAAGAGGACCGGCTGTATGATTTTTACCCCCTCGGTGTGGACGATTTGATCCCGCTTTCTGCCGCAACCGGCTATGAATTCGATGAATTCATGGACAGGGTAGCCTCCCTCCTTCCCAGCAGAGAACAGGTTGAGGAAGATCTGGATTACCCAAGGATCGCTGTCGTGGGAAGACCAAATGTAGGGAAATCTACGCTGGTGAATACCCTGCTGGGGAAACAACGGATGATCGTGAGTCCCCTTCCCGGGACCACCCGTGATGCCATTGATTCTGTATGTACGTACTATGGGAAAAGATACCTCGTTATCGATACCGCAGGCATAAGGAAGAAGGGGAAGGTCGGCTACTCTGTTGAACGCTACTCTATGGTGCGCGCGATCAGGAGCATAGAACGATGCGATGTGGCCCTTGTGGTCCTTGACGCCTCGGATGGCATCGTGGAGCAGGACAGGCGGATTGCGGGTATAGTGGGGCAGTACGGAAAAGGCGCGGTGTTCCTGTTTAACAAATGGGACATGGTAAGGGACCCCGATATCGCGTATAAGAGATACATGCATGAATTCAGAGACAAGATATGGTTCTTCAACCATGCCCCTGTCCTCACCCTCTCCGGCCTGGAACGAAAAAGGGTCACCAAGGTTTTTCCCCTCATTGACGGTGTAGTCTCCCAAAGGAAAAAACGTATCGGTACAGCTGAACTCAACACACTCCTGAGAGAGACCATATCTCACTTCCCAATACCCTTATATAAAGGCAAAACAGTAAAGTTCTATTATTTGACCCAGGTGAGGGTTGAGCCTCCCCAGTTTGTGCTCTTTGCAAACTACCCCGAAGGGGTGAAGGATTCCTCGCTCCGTTACGTGGAGAAAATACTCAGGGAGAAGTTTTCCTTCAGTGGGACGCCTTTGAGGATTTTTGTGAGGAAAAGAACCCAGTGAGCAGCAGGAATACATGAAGATACTGCTGAAAAGCTTCTTGGACTTTTTAAGAGACGGCGGTCTGATGCTCGCAGGGTCCCTCTCTTACTTTTCCATGATGGCCTTTTTCCCTTTTTGTCTTTTCCTCGTAACCATTTTCGGGT
>DASPUA010000351.1:0-4233 GCA_035623135.1 Thermodesulfovibrionales bacterium
GAAACGCAACTGAATGATACAGCGCTTCAAGAATGGACAGATACTCTTGAGAGGCTTTAATGGATATAACTCCCAAATTTATTCATAAGACCACCTGGAACAAGGTACTGAACTATATTGCTGTCAGCGACGAGATACCCCCATATATACTGATGGACAAAGAAGTGGTGAGGGAAAAAGTCTCCCTGATAGGGAACCATATCAGGAACTCAAAGGTATTCTATGCAGTCAAGGCAAATCCTGACAAAGAGGTCCTCCATTTCCTGAACAACTTTGGAATCGGCTTTGAAATCGCATCTGAGGGTGAGCTCCAGATGCTCGCCTCTCTGGGTGTTGGGCCTGAACGGATCATAACGAGTAATCCCGTTAAGACCCTGAAATTTCTCGAACAGGCCGTCTCCTACGGAATAAAGTATTATGCATATGACTCTGCTGCTGAAGTGGAAAAACTTTCCCGCCATGCTCCGGGATGTAATGTCTATGTGCGGCTTTCTGTTCCCAATGAGGGAAGCGAATGGCCTTTAAGCAAGAAATTTGGGGTGGAACTGGACGAGGCAGGAGAACTGCTCCTCTCTGCAAAAAAGACGGGGCTCAATCCAGTGGGAATCACCTTTCACGTAGGTTCCCAATGTAACAACGTGTACAACTGGAATACCGCCATCGAGAAGGCAAAAGATTTGTGGGAAATCGCAGAACAAAACGGCATAGAGTTCCGCATGCTCAATATAGGGGGAGGATATCCTATTCACTATACAAAGAACGTGGTTGATATCGAAACTATAGAGAAAAAAATAGACAGAGCAATCGCGAAGAAATTCCCAAAAGACGTGGAAATCTTCATTGAGCCCGGAAGGGCTGTAGTCGGTGATGCCGGAATTTTTGTGGCCACCGTAATTGGCAAGGCACGAAGGGGAGATGAAAACTGGCTCTACATCGATGTGGGGGTATTTAACGGCCTGATGGAAAGTATCGGGGGAATCAAGTATGTGTATGTCGTGGGAAGCAGAAATGAGCCGGAGAGATGGACTATTGCAGGGCCAAGCTGCGACAGTTTTGATGTCATTGACCGTGGCGTGCAACTCCCTGAGCCAGAGGTCGGGAACCGTATTCTTATTCTCTCCAGCGGTGCGTACACTGTTTCCTATGCATCTGAGTTCAACGGTTTCTCGATCCCGAAAACGATCCTTATATAAAAATTAGGCTAAGGATAAGGATGAGGCCGAGAAAAAAAAGTTTTTCCTTCTTAACCTTAACCTTATAAAATGGAGGACGTTATGATCAAGTTTTTTGAGAAAGATCCCTATGCGCCGATACAATACGTCTATGATGTTGACAAAGTACTCCTCAAGAGCAAGAGCCCTTTTCAGGAGATTATGGTCATCGAAAATCCCTATTTCGGAAAGATGCTCATTCTTGATGGCGTGGTACAGATTACTGAACGGGATGAATTCTTCTATCACGAGATGCTCACCCATGTGGTAATGCACGCCCATCCTCGTCCCATGAATGTGGTGGTAATAGGTGGAGGCGATGGCGGCGTAGTGCGAGAAGTTCTCAAGAATGACACGGTGAAAAAGGTGTATTTCATCGAGATAGACGAGAAGGTCATCAATGTGTCAAAGGAGTTTTTCCCCACAGTGGCGAGCCATGTGAATGACCCCCGCGTGGAGATACGCTGCATGGACGGGGCTGAATTTGTGAAAGGAAGAACCGGCGACATTGACGTGATTATCGTCGACTCTACCGATATTGTGGGTTTTGCAAAGAGCCTCTTCACCGTGGAGTTCTTTAAGTCTGTGAAGGACTGCCTTACCGAGGAAGGCATGTTTGTTTCCCTCTCGGAATCCCTCCATTTTCATAAGGAGATGGTCATTGAGGTACAGGAAGCCATGCGGCTTATCTTCCCTGTGGTCGACCTTTATACCGCACCTCTGGTTACCTATGCCGGTAACTGGTGGACCTTCTCCGTGGCATCGAAAATGCTTGACCCCCGCAAAATGAGAAGGGAATTCACAATAGATACAAAATACTATAGCGATGAAATACACCAGCAATGCTTCTTGCCCATGAAAATGTATGAGAGGCTTATGAAAAGAAAGCTTCAATGGTAAGGGGTTACCCGTCTTGACACAGACAAGGGGTAATTGTTAAATTAGATTAGCACTCTCAAGGCAAGAGTGCTAAAGGCGAGAAAGATAAAGAATGTTTGATGAAAGGATTTATAAGGTTCTCTGGGCAGTGGTCGAAAGCTATATTACAAACCCTGATCCTGTGGGTTCCCGCTTTGTCACCAAAAAGTATGCCTTTAATCTCTCTTCCGCCACAATAAGAAATATAATGGCCGATCTTGAGGACATGGGCTTCCTCCACCAGCCACACACCTCGGCAGGCCGGGTTCCCACAGACAAAGCATACCGGTTTTATGTGGATTACCTTGCGCAAAAAGAGGGCACTGCTGATGCAAATCCTATGGATGAAATAATAAGAAAGCTTGAGAATATCAGGACTGATATCAACGCGCTCTTGAAGGAGACCTCCAGGACCCTCTCGACCTTTTCCCATTACCTGGGGGTTGCCTTGCCCCCCAATCCCAATAACACAACCCTGAAGGGAATCAACCTTTTTAAGTACAAGCAGCGGCAGGTGATGGTTGTGCTTATGACAGATGAGGGGATTGTAAAAAATAAGGTAATACAGCTTGACCCCGACCTGACACAGCATGATCTGAACAGAATTTCGCAATACCTTAATTCCGAATTTAGCGGACAGACACTTGATGAAATAAGGTCCAGTGTGCTGAGAGAGATGTACCGGGATAAGTCACTGTGTGATACCCTTATTTCGAAAGCCATCAGGATATGCCGGGAGGCACTCTCCTTCGACCCTGGTGATATATTTATCTCAGGCCTTCATGAGGTTCTCGGACTCCCGGATTTTTCGGACATCCAGAGAATCAAGGAGATTTCCAAGGCCATTGAGGACAAACACCTTATTATAAAGCTTCTGGACATGCTCCCTCGGTCAGAAGGCGTAAGGGTACTGATAGGCGCCGAGAATCCGGCCTCTGAAATGAGGAGGTTGAGTATGGTGGTATCCTCCTATAGGGAGGGTAACAAGCCTATGGGAACTATAGGAATTATAGGCCCCACCAGAATGGATTACATGAAGGTAATAACTCTAGTGGATAGGACCGCGAAATTTATTACAAAGATTCTTTCGGAGAGGTAATCGCCCGTACCCAAATTCTTTGTCCGCCGTCTGCAGACAGCACCAATGAGGAGGAAATGTTGCAAAACGAAGAATTGATAGAGAAACAGGAGGGAGAGACCCCTCAGCCCACAGAGCCGGAAAAGGGCGAAGAAAAGCAGCCATTGCAGGAGAGTCTCGCGGAATTAAACAATAAGTATCTCCGGCTCTATGCAGAGTTCGAAAATTACAAAAAGCGGATCCAGAGAGAAAAGGAAGACCTCATTAGATACAGTAAGGAAGATATCCTGTACCATCTTCTTCCGGTAATCGACAACCTCGAAATGGCGCTCAAGCATTCCGCGGACAACGTGTCCGAGGCTCTTGTAAAGGGTGTGGAGATAACCCTGAGGGAACTCCAGCGGGTCACCGAAAAATTCGGCCTTGTTCCCATACCTGCCACAGGCACGCCTTTTGACCCGTCTGTGCATCACGCCATGTCCCAGGTCGAAAGGGCTGATATGGAAGATAAGACCGTGGTGGAGGAGTTCAGGAAAGGATATATGTTTAACGGTAAGGTCCTTAGACCTTCTATGGTAGCGGTTTCGAGGAGACCCGCTGAAGAGACAGAAACAAAAATTAGAATAAACGGAAGCACAAAGGAGGAATAACATGGCAAAGGCGATCGGTATTGATCTCGGTACCACAAACTCGGTCGTTTCAGTTGTTCAGGGTGGTGAACCAGTGGTCATCCCCAACCAGGAGGGAACAAGAACGACCCCCTCTGTGGTTGCATTCACCGAAAAAGGGGAACGGCTTGTGGGCCAGATAGCAAAGAGACAGGCCATCACAAATCCCGAAAATACCATATTTTCAATTAAGAGACTCATGGGGCGAAAATACAATACGCCGCAGGTTGATCACGCAAAGAAGCGTCTTCCCTACAAAATCGTTGAAGCACCCAATGGGGATGCACACGTAGAGATAAGGGGGAAGAGGTATTCTCCACCAGAGATATCTGCAATGATACTCCAGAAACTGAAACAG
>DASPUA010000352.1:0-3209 GCA_035623135.1 Thermodesulfovibrionales bacterium
TGAGTTCTTCAAACGCTTCCTGCACGCGTAACTTTTTTTTGTAAGGTCTGTCGGTGGTCATTGCATCAAAGGCATCTGCAACTGCAATGATCTTCGCTGCGAGAGGAATATCACTATTTTTCAGGCCGTCAGGGTATCCCTTTCCATCGCAATGTTCATGATGACTCCTCACCACCGGTATCACCTTATTGAGATGCTTTATGTGAGTGAGAATCTCGGACCCATAATCAGGATGGCATTTCATCGCCTGCAATTCCTCTTCATTAAGATATCCCTGTTTCAGTAATATGTCATCTCTTACCCCGAGTTTGCCAATGTCGTGAAGGGCAGCAGATAACCTGAGTGTTTCGAGTTCCTCCTGGTTCATCCCCACGTATTTTCCTATAATGAGGCTATAGTCCATTACCTGTCGTATATGAACTCCGGTCTGGGAATCTCTTAGCTCAATAGCTCCTGCAAGGGCTTCTGCCATGCTGTAAAACGCTTCCTTCAACTCAGTATAGAGTTCCGCATTTTCCACGGCAATCGCCACCTGGTCTGCAAGAGCCGTCATGACTTCGACATCCTCTTCTAGGAAGGGCCCCTTCTTTTTGTTGATCCCCTCGATGACGCCGATGACTTTGCCCTTCGAACGCAGGGGGACGCATAGTATGTTTTTTGTGGTAAACCCGCTTTTCTCATCCGCTCTTTTCGAGAAGCGGGGATCGGACCGGACATCACTCACAATAAGATATCTTTCGTGCTCTGCAACCCACCCCGCGATCCCTTCTCCTTTCTCAAGTCTAAAATGTCTCAACCGTGCCCCCTTCTCGCCCGTTGCCACATCAAAGAACAGATCACCTTTCTCCTCATCCAAGAGAAGAAGGCTGCCTGCTTCTGCATCGAGAAGAGTCGTAATGGCTTCAATCGTTTTTTCGCGGACTATTGAAGGATCGAGCGTAGAATTAATAAGAGAAGAAACAGTGTGAAGAGTGTTTAACTCATTGAGTTTTTTTTCTTTTGTCACTGGGTTATTCTCCCCATTCCTGGGGAAGCAGAGATGTGGTGAGGGAAAAGATGACGATTGTGGTGAGGTGTGGCGTAATCGATGAAGATTTCGGATTTCCCTCTGCCTTGAACGAAACGACTTTCATGATTTAATGACATTCTATCTCTTGAAACCCAGTTATGCAAGAAAATTGACAAACCCTTGAAGATGGTGGGCACTCTCGGCACGCCAAAAACTAAGTCATCTTCCACCTACGACGAAGATATGAACTTGAAATTCACTTTCCACTTTTGCACGTATTACTGGTTTGACAGGCACTTCTTTATAGAGGGCCCTAACGTGTCTCCCTTTCCCTCTCTCCACAATCTGAGGACATGCCCCCTGAGTTCCCGTGCCTTTTCATAGCCCTTCATCCTCGCGTGCTCGATGAAGGACCACTCCCTGTCTTCCATGAAATTCTGGAATGCGGTGGCCATTTCTGGGAAGATTTCCTTTCTTATCCCGTCCATAAAGACCATGTAAAAATTGAGCAACGGTATGTCCATGGAATTCGTGACCCATTTGAGTGGCCCCTTCTCTGAGGTATCAGCCAATAGGTCCTTTATCCCCCTCACATAGAACTCTGTCGCTCTGTCCTGGTTATGGCTTAGGATACTCAGCCACTCGTCCGCATATTCATCTTCGAATGCCTCACCCAGTTCGTGGAGAATGAAGAGATCCGAGAGATGGAAAGCAAGGGAGTCGATTTTGGCAGAGAGGTCTTTCGGAGAAAGAGAGGGATCCTCAATCCCATATGATGCGAAGGCCCCCCTTAGCACACCCCCGAACTTCCTCGAATGTAATTCCTGGAGTTTATCCCAGAGGAGTATCTTGAGTGAGTCGAGTCTCATGAATATGCATCTTCCCTGGAGCATGGCCACGGATGTGGAGAGGTCCCTGCAAAGTTCCCTTCCCGCATAGTATATCCGGTAATCCCCGCGTTCTGCGATCCCCAAGAGGCGAGCGAGGAAAAAGGTGGGCTTGTTAAACCTCCCGTAGCCGCCTCCATAGACGAGCCCCTGGCCTAGAAGGAGATCGTTCAACCCATCCACTTCAAAGGGATCGTAGAGCCTGCCCCAAATCTCCAGAGGGCGGAGCGGTTCGTGCTCCAGGCTCTTCCATTGTGCCTCGGTGGAAGCGATCCAGTCCGAAATATCACCCCTGGGTATCTCCTCCCATGGCATAAGGGAGTGTTCATTCCTGTATAGTTCCCTCAGCCTTAACAATAGGCCGCAGATCGAGTAATATCCCCAGAAATGGGCATCGGAAATGGAGCAGTTTAGTTTTATCTTTTGCATGAGGTGCGTTGTGTCCATACCTGTATATTAAGACAAAATCGTCTAAATGATAAAGGGAAGAGCCTTGACAGGGAAGCCTCCTGGAACTAAGATAATGGGGATGAACGAGACCAGGAAATATGATTTCTGCGGAAAGGGTATCAATGCCGCATACGCTGTCTGTCCTTTGTGCGGTGGTCATCTCAGGGATAAGACGGAAGCCCGTCCTCCTGTTTGCCCAAGGTGCAGACAGGCCCTCGATATTCATGACGCAGGGGGTGAAGAATACGACCTCTGCCCGCGTTGCGGGGGTCTCTGGCTCGACAGGGGGGAATTCCATCTCCTCACCAGAGAATACGATGTGTACAAGGATAATTTTCAGGGTGAATATCTCCGTGAGCCAGTGAAAGACCCGGTCGAATACATTTCCTGCGTCCGGTGCGGAAAATTGATGAACCGGAAGAATTTCGAAAAAATATCAGGGGTGATCATCGACGAATGCGGCAAGCATGGCGTCTGGCTTGATGCAGGAGAGCTCGAAAAGATTCGCCATTTTATTGCCGATGGCGGTCTGGAGAAGGCACAGGATCTCGAGATAGAAGAGGCGAAGACGGAGTTAAAGGACCTCGCGACAAAGGTGGATCAGACTGCGTTCACGCAAAAGGTCATCCATTTCTGGAACCTGAAGCGCTGGCTCTTCGGGGGCTGAGCAATGGGTAAATAGTAGTCTCTCTGCTCGGCAGTTCCCGGCAAGATGTCCGGGAACTGCCGGGTGAAGGAAGGTTATTTCTTCTCTTCCTGTTTCTTGCTCTCCTTTTTGTGTTTCTTACCGGTCAGGTACGATGCCACCGGCGTCCATCCAAAGTGCGCGCTCCTTGCCGCAAGGTTCATCACCCTGCCGCCCA
>DASPUA010000353.1:0-2203 GCA_035623135.1 Thermodesulfovibrionales bacterium
GGTAAACGGTTCCTTCATATTCTTTTCATTATTGAACAGTATTGTAATTGGCAGAGAGCAGAGTGACTACATAAAGGGAGGTGATGAAAAAGAGTGAACAGGCAGTGAGGACTCTTCAACTGTCACGTTGACAACGAGGCGGTGATATGAGATAGTTGTCATAGCGCGCTACCGATGGGTTGGCCCGTAAAAAGATAGAAAAGTGCTGAACGCGAATAAAAACACCACAATGACATTAAGGAGGTTTGAAAATGAGTAGGTTAGGGTTTGTGGTAGCGGTCCTGCTTTTGGTAACAGGCATTGCATATGCAACGGATTACGAGGTGAAGAAGAAAGCGGGCGATTTTGATGTTCAGGTTGCCATTGACAAGAATCCGCCTGTGGTGGGTGACAACAATGTGAAGATCGAGATCAAGGATTCATCCGGAAAGTACGTGACCGATGCGAAGGTTGCGATTGATTACAGAATGCCTGCTATGCCTGGTATGCCGGCAATGAACTACAGGGCTGACGCCGAGTTAAAAGGGAGCGAGTATAAGGCAAAGATGAATCTTTCCATGCCCGGGTCATGGAACATTGCGGTGAAGATTACGAGGGCAGGGAAGACATCCACCATGAAGTTCACCGTGGATGCGAAGTAGTCGGAAATGAGTACGAAATGTGCGGTAAGCGGCATACGGAAAGGGTTAAGCCGCAGGATTAAAAGGCCCTCCCCCTCTGTTGCGCATACGGCAGCCTGTGTGCTGCTCACTGTTTACTTTGCGATCTTTTCTTCTCGGGCCTTAGCCGAAGATCTTAACCTTCAGGATCTTATTGATGAGGCGTTGAAGAACAATCACGAGATCCTGATTGCGGAATCCCGTGTAGCGGCATCAGAATACAGAATCCCCCAGCTGAAGAGCCTTCCCGATCCCATGCTGATGTTCGGCTATCAGAATGAGGGTTGGAAGAAATACGCCTATGGTGAATCGATAATGTCGTGGTGGACGTTCTCTGCGTCCCAGACATTTCCTTTTCCGGGGAAACTGTCCACAAAGGGGGAAGTGGCTGCCAGGGAGACTGAGGGGCTGAGGGCATCCTATGAGGGAGTGCGGTTAAGGGCCATAGAAAAAGTGAAGGAGCTCTACTATGATCTCTTATACACCTACAAGACAATCGACCTCATTAACGAACGGGCAGCCCTCTTCTCGCGAATAGAAGATGCTGCCATTGCCCGCTACTCATCGGGAAAGGGAATGCAGCAGGAGGTGCTGATGGCCCAGACCGAAAAGTATATACTTATGGAAAAAGAGCAGATGCTCAAACAGAGGATACAGTCTTTAGAGGCCATGCTCAACTCAACCATAGGGAGGGATATCAATGCATCCCTGGGGAGGCCTGTGGAGATAAAGGGAACTGGATTGGAGACAACATTAAATGAACTTCTGACCCTTCATGTGGAGCAATCTCCTTTTGTGAAAGAGAAGGAGAAAATGGTGGCTTCAGCCCAGGCCAAGGTCAGAATGGCGGAACTTGACTACTATCCCGATTTTACGGTGAATGCCGGCTATTTCAACAGGGGGTCAGATCTTGATCCCATGTGGAGCCTCACCACCACAATCAATATCCCGATCTTTTACAGGACCAAACAGAGACAGGCAGTCAATGAGGCGCGGGCCTTATTATCAGGGGCTGAGCACGAGCTCTATTCGGCAAAGACTATGCTCTCCACAACCATCAGGGATAACTACTCGATGGCCCAGACAGCAGAAAGATTGATGGAATTGTATAAGGATGGGTTAATCCCCAAGATATATCAGGATTTTGAATCTGCACTTTCAGGATATGGCACGGGAAGGGTGGACGAGATAACGGTTATCACCAGATTAAAAACCCTTCTTGACCTCGAAATATCCTATTGGGGGCAATTTGTTGAAAGGGAAAAGGCCATTGCAAGACTCCAGTCAGTTGCAGGCATGATGGGCAGCGGGGGCAACGAGAAGTGAGAAAGGGATTTCTTATTGCCATAGGCTCAGTGGTGCTTCTGATAGGGCTTGTCATCTATTTTTCGAAGACCGGTTTTATGAAATTTCCCGCAAAAGAGGATGCTACGGAGCTGTCGAAAGCTCAACAATCTCCTGAAACTCAGCCCTCAGGACAAGGGGACGGTAAGATGCACCAAACCCGTGCTACGGCCGTAAAGGAGCAGGAGACGGAAGAGAAG
>DASPUA010000354.1:0-2022 GCA_035623135.1 Thermodesulfovibrionales bacterium
GCCCAAGGGTCAGTTCATGTCCCTATTCTTCTTTATCATCGCTTTGGACCTGTGGTTACCGACAGCATGACGGTGACAACAGCCCTTTTCGAGTCCCAGCTGAAATACTTCAAAGACAACAGGTACGAAGTGATACCTCTCAGGGAACTTGTGGACTACTACCTTGGGAAAAGACAGGCCCCCCCACCCCATTCCGTTGTGATTACCGCTGATGACGGCCACATTTCTGTCTATAGAGAGATGCTTCCTCTTGTCAGGAAATACCACATTCAAGCCGCCCTCTTCGTCTACCCCTCGGCAATATCAAACGCATCCTATGCCATGACATGGGCTCAGCTCAGAGAGTTGAAAGAGACAGGGCTTTTTGACTTCCAGTCTCATACCTTTTGGCATCCTAACTTCAAGCGAGAGAAGAAGAGGTTAACACCGGCTGAATATGAAAATTTTGTAGCCATGCAATTGAGAAAATCAAAGGAGAAACTGGAAAAGGAACTGAATGTCAGGGTGGACATGCTCGGATGGCCCTTTGGTATCTATGATGATGACCTCATCCATAAGGCCAAAGAAGCGGGATATGTGGCCACATTTACGATGGAGCGGCATCCTGCAGGCACTCAGGATAATGTGATGGCTCTTCCTCGTTATCTTATGACAAACGGAGACGGAGGAAGGAGGCTTGCCACAATCCTGGCAGATTCACCGCGGGGGTAGAAAGATGCTGATCAGCAGAGGAAGTAAAGCATGGATGACGTTGCTTGTGACCCTTTCCTTGTGGATTCCTGCGTATGCCATGGCGTATACAGCGGGGAGAGTGGTTGATTTCTTCACCGGTAAACCGGTCAAGGGGGCTTTTGTCACTTCAAATAATGACGTCGTCCTGGCGGATGAGAATGGAATTTTCACGGCGAATACCGCGTCCAGTAAAGTGGGGGTGCGAGCACCTGGATATGGAAGAACCGAGCGGATCGTCCTCCCTCTCAACGGTGTGCCCCAAGAGATAAAACTCATCCCTTTTAATCCGAAAGCCCTTTACCTCTCCTTTTTTGGAATAGGCGACCGAAGCCTGCGAGAATCTGCAATCAAACTTCTTCAGGAAACCGAGCTGAATACCCTTGCCATTGATGTGAAGGGGGACAGGGGCATGATTCCTTATAAAAGCGCGATTCCCCTTGCCGCTGAAGTGGGTGCTCAACGGATTATCACGGTAAGAGAGATGGCTCCCCTGATGAAATCCTTGAAGGCAAAGGGGATCTATACCATCGCACGGATCGTTGTGTTCAAAGATAATCCCCTCGCACTGGCACGGCCTGATTTGGCGGTGAAGACACCAGGGGGAGAGATATGGCGCGACAGGGAAAACCTGGCCTGGGTGGATCCCTTTAAGAAGGAGGTATGGGATTATAATATCAATATTGCTGTGGAAGCAGCACAATACGGATTTGATGAGATCCAGTTCGACTATCTCCGGTTTCCAGATGCTTCCGGCCTTCAATTTTCAATGTCCAATACAGAGGAGAACAGGGTAAGAGCCGTCTCCGGATTTCTTATGGAGGCGAGGAGGAGGTTGACTCCTTACAATGTTTTTGTCTCGGCAGATATCTTCGGTTACGTCTGCTGGAATCTCAATGATACCAAGATCGGACAGAGGCTTGAAGACCTTGTCGTCCACCTTGACTATATTTGTCCTATGCTTTATCCATCCGGATTTCAGTATGGAATACCCGGTTACAGAAATCCTGTTGCGAACCCTTATGAAATCGTTTATCTTTCCCTCAAACGAGCCCAGGAACGAACCAATCTCCCATCCCATCGTTTCAGACCATGGCTGCAGGCATTTAGAGACTATGCCTTTGACAGGAGATTCTTCAATGATCGAGAGATCATGGGCGAGGTCAAAGCGGCTGAAGGATTTGGTTCCCACGGTTGGATGCTCTGGAATCCGAGGAACGCTTATTCGTCAGCGGGCCTGAAAAAAGAAAAGCCATTCGGCTGAGATTCGTTCGATTCATTTGCCAAGAATTC
>DASPUA010000355.1:0-4208 GCA_035623135.1 Thermodesulfovibrionales bacterium
AGGAGGAAATATGGCAAAGGCGAAATTTGAGAGGGTAAAGCCTCACGTAAATGTAGGGACGATAGGGCATGTAGACCATGGGAAGACGACGTTGACGGCGGCGATCACGAAGGTATTGGCGATCAAGGGGCAGGCGCAGTATCGTGCGTATGATTCGATTGACAATGCGCCTGAGGAGAAGGCGAGGGGGATCACGATTGCGACGGCGCATGTAGAGTATGAGACGGACAAGAGGCACTATGCGCATGTAGATTGTCCTGGGCATGCGGACTATGTGAAGAACATGATCACGGGGGCAGCGCAGATGGACGGGGCGATCCTGGTGGTGAGTGCAGCGGACGGGCCGATGCCGCAGACGAGGGAGCACATATTGTTGGCGAGGCAGGTAGGGGTACCGTATATTGTGGTGTATATGAACAAGACAGACATGGTGGATGATCCTGAGCTATTGGATTTAGTGGAGCTTGAGGTGAGGGAGCTGTTGTCGAAGTATCAGTTTCCTGGGGACAAGATACCGGTGATAAAGGGCAGTGCGTTGAAGGCGATGGAATCAGGGAGCACGGATTTTAACGCACCGGAGTTCAAGAGCATCCATGAGTTGATGGATGCGGTGGACAGTTATATACCGACGCCGGAGAGGCCGATCGACAAGCCGTTTTTGATGCCGATAGAGGATGTATTTTCGATATCTGGGCGTGGGACGGTAGTGACGGGGAGAGTGGAGAGGGGGATAGTGAAGGTAAGTGAGGAAGTGGAGATTGTGGGGTTAGGGGAGACGAAGAAGACGGTAGCGACCGGGGTAGAGATGTTCAGGAAGCTGCTGGATGAGGGAAGGGCAGGAGACAATATAGGGGTATTGTTGAGGGGGATAGGGAAGGACGAAGTAGAGCGTGGGCAGGTATTGGCGAAGCCTGGGAGCATCACGCCGCACACGAAGTTTAAGGGAGAGGTGTACATATTGACGAAGGAAGAGGGAGGCAGGCACACGCCGTTTTTCAATGGATACCGTCCGCAGTTTTATTTCAGGACGACGGACGTGACTGGGGTGGCGCATTTACCTGAGGGAGTGGAGATGGTGATGCCTGGGGACAATATCAGTGTAGTGGTGGAGTTGATAGCCCCTATTGCGATGGAGAAGGAGTTGAGGTTTGCCATCAGGGAAGGGGGAAGGACGGTTGGTGCAGGTGTGGTGACCGAGGTCCTGGAGTGAAACAACTATGAGGGACATAATACTTTTTCAGTGTACGGAGTGCAAAAACAGAAATTATTCCAGCATGAAGAACAAGAAAAACACTACTGAAAAGATTCAGTTGAAGAAATACTGCAGGCATTGCAGACGTCATACTATGCATAAGGAGACAAAGGCATAGAAACGATCACAAGGTCTGACGTCGGCAGTGCGCAGGAAGAAACTCCTCAAGCTGACAGGTCATGACCAAGGATCGTAGGAATAAAAGTAGGTTTAGGCCAGTAGCTCTAACGGCTAGAGCATCGGACTCCAAATCCGAGGGTTGGGGGTTCAAATCCCTCCTGGCCTGCCATAAAAACCGTTCACGACTGGTGAACAGCGAGGGGTACAAAGGGAATGGTTGAGAAAATTAAGGCATTCTTCAGGGAAGTGAAGGTCGAGATCAAAAAGGTTGTCTATCCCAGCAGGGAGGAACTCATGGGTTCCACGTGGGTGGTGATCATTACTGCGATCGTCATATCGGTTTTTTTGGGGATAGTGGACCTCGGTCTTTCAAAGATCGTGAAGGCCGCACTCAGGTAGAAGCATGACGAAAAACTGGTATGTGGTACATACGTATTCAGGCTACGAGGAAAAGGTAAAACTGAGCATAGAGGATAAGGTCGAAAAGAAAGACCTTAAGGAAAAGATTGCAAGAATCCTTATTCCTACTGAGAAGGTAATCGAGCTCAGGGCAGGGAAGAAGAGGGAAAGCGATAAGAAATTTTATCCTGGATATATCCTTGTGGAAATGGACCTGGACGACGAGACATGGCATTTGGTAAGGAGTACGCCGAGGGTCACCGGTTTTGTGGGCGGAACGAAACCTGTGCCAATCCCTGAAGAAGAGGTCGAGATCATTCTTCAGCAACTTGAGAAGGGACCGACCCCACAGGTGAAAACCCAATTCCAGAAAGCGGAGAATGTCAGGATCATAGACGGACCCTTTACCAATTTTGTCGGGTATGTCGATGAGGTTGATATGGATCACGGAAGGCTGAAAGTTATGGTGAGTATATTTGGGAGACAGACTCCTGTGGAACTTCACTTCTTCCAGGTGGAGAAGGCATAAGTTCTTGTGTCTCTTGGTGAAGGGCTGGGAGCGATAAACGATGAACTATATTGGGAGGATTAAATGGCGAAGAAGGAAGTAATGGCTCAGGTTAAGTTGCAGATACCAGCAGGGAAGGCAAATCCCGCCCCCCCGGTGGGACCGGCGTTAGGACCCCACGGTGTGAATATCATGGAATTCTGCAAGGCATTTAATGCCCAGACACAGGCAATGGGTGATACCATAATTCCGGTGGTATTGACCGTGTATTCGGACAGATCCTTCACCTTCATTACCAAGACACCTCCCGCGTCAGAACTCATTAAGAAGGCTGCAGGCATTGTGAAGGGTTCGGGTACACCCAATAAGGAGAAGGTGGGGAAATTGACCTCTGCCCAGGTGATGGAGATTGCAAAAACCAAGCTACCGGATCTGAATGCATACTCTGTTGAAGAGGCTGCCGCGATCATACGGGGCACTGCACGGAGCATGGGTGTCGATATCATTGACTGAAGGAAATTAGCATATTGGGAGGCTGAAAATGGGAAAGAAAATGGATGCTGCCAGCAAAAAGGTCGGGGAAGGGAAAGACTATTCCCTGGAAGAGGCGGTGAGGCTTGTGAAGGAGGCCTCATATACACAATTTGACGAGACTGTTGATATGGCGTTTAATCTGGGAATCGACCCCAAGAAATCTGACCAGATGGTGAGAGGTACTGTGGCTCTGCCTCACGGCGTGGGGAAGAAGGTGAGCGTGCTTGTATTTGCAAAGGGCGAAAAGGAAAAAGAAGCCCTGGACGCGGGTGCGGATCATGTGGGGGCAGAGGAGCTGGTGGAAAAGATACAGAAGGGCTGGATGGACTTTGACAGGGCAGTAGCAACCCCTGACATTATGGGTCTTGTGGGAAGGCTCGGCAAGCTGCTGGGCCCAAGGGGATTAATGCCCAACCCGAAACTGGGGACCGTCACCTTTGATGTGGGAAAAGCGGTGAAGGAGATAAAGGCAGGAAAGGTTGAATACAAAACGGAAAAGGCCGGGATTGTGCATGTTCCAATAGGAAAGGTCTCTTTTGATGCAGAAAAGCTTGTGGACAATGCGAGGGTGGTCATTGATGCAATAGTGAGGGCAAAACCCGGAACGAGTAAGGGGAAATATCTCAAGAAAGTCGCCCTTTCATCAACCATGGGTCCCGGAATCAAGGTCGATGTGGGAAAGCTCACGGCAGGTAAATAGGAGCGGTCAAGACTAAGGCTAAGAATACTTAGTCCCAGCCTGAATCTTAGAGGGAATGTGCGGACTTAGTCCGTTGAATATCTGGTCAGAGACAGTAGGTGGTAACTTAATTGTCCCGATGGATGTCGGGACTGCCTACCGAGACATCATTGAGCGTGGCAGTGGATGGAGCGAGTGCCACGGAACAGTCCGAAGGGTTGAGAAAGAGAAAAAGATGGGTCTCTGGGAAAGGAGGATACTCTGAAGAAGGAAGAGAAGGGTCAGGCTGTCGCTGAACTGAAAAAGAAGTTCTCAGAGGCAAAGGCCGTAATCTTAACTGACTACAAAGGCATGACCGTTGCGGAGCTGTCCGCACTAAGAAGGCTTCTTCGCAGCGCTGACGTGGATTACCGTATCGTCAAGAATACCCTTGCGCGTCTCGCATCACAGGATACGACCATTTCTGTTGCAAGGGATGCGTTCAGGGGACCGGTTGCCGTTGCCATCGGGTACAAGGACCCTGTCGTGACTGCAAAGAAAGTGATTGAGTTTTCCAAGAAAAACGAGAAGCTTAAGCTCAGCGGCGGGGTGATTGAAGGCAAGCTTTACAACGCGAATGAAGTGAAGGCTATCGCGAATCTCCCTTCCAGGGAAGTGCTACTCTCGATGATTGCCGGTGCGTTGCAGGCGCCATCGAGTAAAATGGCTGCCGCCCT
>DASPUA010000356.1:0-3443 GCA_035623135.1 Thermodesulfovibrionales bacterium
GGGGAAAAGGGCTTGGGCAAATAATCGAGTATCCTGAGGCCGAGGGCCTCCTTGATGCTTTCCTGGGAAGGGTATCCGGTTATTACCACGACGCCTATATTGGGTTTGGAGTTCCTTATCCATCTGATAAGTTCGATGCCATCCATATCGGGCATCTTGAGGTCTGTGATCACAAGATCGAAGTTGTCTTTCCCCAGTTTCCCTATGGCTTCTTTACCATTTGAAGCAGTGTCGACCTTGTACCCCTCGGGGGTCAGGGTACGTTCGCAGCTCTTCACGACAACGGGTTCGTCATCCACAACAAGTATTCTGCCTCCCATTCCTTCTCCTCCTTAAAACCTACCTATGCACTATGACTTATAATATAAAAAGGGTCTTTCCTTTTTCAAGCATTGTTGGCGCATTGTATCACCTGTCTGGAGCTGCAATATCGACAAATGCACAAACAAGCACCTTAAGAGTTGCGGCAGCAAGGAGTTGGTGAATCAAGGGCAGAGAACCATGGTATCAGGGGATATACCTCGATAGTCGTAAATGGTTCTCTCCGTCAAGATTTCCCTGTGTCGCTCAGAGCCTCTTTTACGGCCTTTACCAAGGTTTCAGGGGTGAATGGTTTCTCGATGTAGTTATACGCCCCAGACTTTATTGCCTGCTCGGCATGCTCCGACGTGCTATATCCTGTTATCATGATGACCTTTGCTTTGGGATGTGTCTCCTTTATCTTGGCGAGAAATTCGATACCATCCATATCAGGCATCTTAAGGTCTGTCAGGATAAGGTCATAGGCGTTTGATTCCACCAGCCGAAGTCCTGCGATACCGTTTTCCGCGCTATCGATATCGTAGCCTTCCGGCGTCAGACACTTTTTGCAGCTTATTCTCACAATCGCTTCATCATCAATGATCAGGATCTTCGGCTTAGCCATTTATGCTCCTCCCTTACGGATCTCATAGTTAAAAGGGTCGGAAGACGCCGGTTCATTCGCGTTGTTCCGTGTGTCTTCTGTAACTCCTTTGTTAATATCTTCCTTGATAATGCTCAATATCTCCGGTGAATTTATTGGCACGCCCGATAATTCCTCCCTTAGTATTTCTGTCTCCAGGCGGTAATGATAAGCATCCTTGCTATAATGGAAGACGAAATCAATGAATGGATTGCCCGCGATGAGCACCATCACGGTGGCGCCCATATCACCCAGCGGCTTCCTGTCTATGTGGCTGCGTCTGAAGCTCACCGAAATGGTCGTGCCCTTTCCTTTCTCCGATGCAATTGAAAAGTGGCCTTCGCATTCTTCGGAAGACTGTTTGAGGAATGGCAATCCTAGTCCAACCCTCTTTACGGTCTTTGTCGTAAAGAAAGGGTCGGTGACCATCGCGAGTGTAGTTTCATCCATGCCCCGTCCGTTGTCTCTCACCTTCATGGAGAGTACGTCCTTTTTGGTATCTTCTTCCACGGTGATTTCAACTCTCGTTGCACCCGCAACGATCGAGTTTTCAGCGATATCAAGGATATGTAATGACAAATCTTCCATGATGGGCTAATCCCAAAAGAGGCCTCTTCCTTCGCACTGGCGAAATGCTTGTTTTATTTCATAAAAGGTTGGTGCCTTCAAGGTAAAGGTTGTACTCCTTCTCCCGATGTCTATCACGTCGTGGGCATCAGAAAAGGAGACTGAGGGGCATTTCCCCAGTGCATCGAACTTCCTCTCGGCTTCCTCCCTGCGTATCAGGGGTGAAAGCTCAAGCGCGTCAAAGCACAGATCATCGGGGATAAACCCGAGCTGTGAGAGTACGCTGAACGCCTCTCGGTCTATATGGCTGGCTATGGATATCCCGCCAAAAGAATTGATAAAATTCAATATCTTGCGTGCGCTGAGGTCTGTCGCTCCTATGAGCAGTCTCTTGTTAAATCCAAGTACCTCGTTGTCCTCATTCACGACTATCTGGTGTCCATACCTTCTTTCGTCGTTTTCACCGAAGGGAAGATGTGCATATACCACATCCTGCATGCACCTAGCCTGATTAGGGGACTCAAAGAGCGCGAGGATATGCACCTCCTCTGAGGAGGCAATCTCCATCCCTGCCAAAACCGAGAGCCCCGTACCTGATGCCGCTTTTATTGTTGCCTCCACATTTTCGGCAGAATTATGGTCGGTAATGGCAATGATGTGCAAACCTTTTTCCCTCGCGCGCGTGACGATCTCTCGTGGGGTCATATCAATCTCAGCACAGGGGGAAAGGCATGTATGCATATGAAGGTCTGCGGAAAAAGTGGTCAGCATCTAAGCATTTTGAAAAGCATGCCTCCCACTTCAAAGGTGGACGAGGGGCTTACTGCAATCGGGATACGCTCATCTTCTGCTTTTCTCAGAGTCTCTTCTTCGGGGATCCTCTTGTTGGTAATAATGATTCCGGCCAGATTTTTGAGAGATGCCACTGCGACGACATTGGGATGCGTTTGGAGGGTAATCCATAGCTCTCCTGCCTGAGCATGCGCCATGACGTCGGAGAGAAGGTCACTGATGTAACATCCGGTGACTTCACGCTCAAGATTTCCCTTTGCACTCTGCACTTCCAAGGATAAACTGTTCACCACCTCCCGAACGTTCACAATAATTCCTCCTTGATCTTTATGAGTATCTCAACGGTCGTTCCCTCTCCGACAATAGAATCTATCCTGAATTCATCGGCATTTTTTTTCATGTTTGGCAACCCCATTCCGGCTCCCCACCCCATTTCTCTTACCCAGTCCGGAGCAGTAGAATACCCTTCCTGCATCGCCTGCGCGATGTCGGGGATTCCCGGTCCCATAT
The DNA here is from genome assembly GCA_035623135.1 of Thermodesulfovibrionales bacterium. GTDB lineage: Bacteria > Nitrospirota > Thermodesulfovibrionia > Thermodesulfovibrionales > UBA9159 > DASPUA01. The sequence goes on from DASPUA010000356.1 coordinate 2,813, forward strand.
CGTTTAGGGTAACCTTGATATATCCCGGGGTTACGAGATAGTGCATCACCCCTGCAACCGCGTGGATGATCACATTCATTTCGCCCTCAAAGGTGGCGATGGCAGCCCGCCTCACTATTGCAGGAGCGATGCCAATATTGATAAGGAGAGACTTTAATTCGCTGGATGCCCCACCGGCGTTGGTGAAATCTCCTCCGGTGAGATGAAAACTCCCTTCGATATTCTTCCTTTGCGTCATCTGTCTTCTCCGGTACAACTCCTGAGCCCTTCGGCATAAAGTCTGCCGCATGCAGTAAATCTCGAAAACCTTGTGACTATGAGAACGATACCCTTCTGCCTCGCCATCTCAACGGTTTCCTCATCAGGTCTCTTGCCAAGGACAAAGGCAATTGCCTTTATGTCTGCGATTTCCGCGGTCCTGACAACCTGCTTGTTGATCAGTCCGGTAATCAGAAGGGATTTAGGGGTGGTGGAAAAATGGAGAAGGTCGCTCATAAGGTCAGAACTGCATACTGAAGAAATTTCAGTACCCATATCCGCGGTGGTAAGCACCACCTCAGCGCCAAGGATTTCAGCCACTTTCTTAAGGGTCATGGTCTTGTTTTATGTACTGTACTATATCGCCTTTGCG
>DASPUA010000357.1:0-3919 GCA_035623135.1 Thermodesulfovibrionales bacterium
ATCGCCTCAAGATACTCTCGCTTCGATCGTGAACTCATAAAACAATCCCTTTCTCTGCATGTTTTTTCTCGGTAACATGCATTATGAGTCAACGATCCTTTTAACTTCTGTCTACGGTAACATTATTTGTGAGTCAATTCATATACATAAATTCTGGATCAATCAGTTATAATGCTCAATCGCATATGAAATACTTCCCTATTAACACGGTATGGCCTTTGCTGAAGAAACAGGTGAAAGGCCTCCAGATACCATGGCTGGAAAATATGGCGTCCACTGTACGAGACCCCTTCAAAATACTCGTCTCCTGTATCTTGAGTTTAAGAACGCAGGACAGGACAACAGGGGTGGCCTCGGAACGGCTCTTTAAGTTGGCATCAACGCCCGAGGGCATGTCAGGACTCTCATCCCGGCAGATAGAAAAGGCCATATACCCTGTTGGCTTCTACAGAGTAAAGGCAAGGACTATCAAATCCCTGAGCAGGGAAATTCTCCTGCGGTACAATTCCCGTGTGCCGGATGAGATTGAAGAATTAATTACGCTCAAGGGAGTGGGGAGAAAAACCGCCAATCTTGTAGTGACGCTCGGATATGACAAACCGGGCATCTGTGTGGACACCCATGTGCACAGAATTTCAAACCGGTGGGGATTGGTGAGGACAAAGACCCCCCATGAGACCGAGGTTGCGCTCAGGAAAATACTTCCTCAGAAATATTGGAAAGAGATCAACGGATTATTGGTCGCCTTTGGTCAGGGCATATGCACACCACTCTCCCCTTTCTGCAGCATCTGTGCCCTGAAGAACTATTGTCCGAAGATTGGAGTGACACGACATCGCTAAGAAAATAAAAGGGCCCTCTCTTGTGAGAGGGCCAGGAACTCGACTATCCTGTGTTCGCTCTTCTATTTAATCAATCCGAAATCCTTTATGGTTTTTTTGAGCTTCTCCCTGTTCGTCTCGGACATTTCACAGAGGGGGAGACGGAATTCCTCCCGTATTTTCCCCATCATGGCAACAGCAGTTTTTACAGGAATGGGATTTGTTTCTATGAACATGGCGTAATTGAGGGGCTCCAGTTTGTAATGAAGGGTCCGCGCCTTCTCATACTTCTTCTCCTTCCAGAGTCTGCACATTTCGGAGACCTCGCGGGGCGCTATGTTTGCCGTGACCGAAATGACCCCTTTGCCTCCCAACGCGAGCAGGGGAAAGGTGGTAAAGTCATCCCCGGACAGCACAGTCAGCCTGTCACCGCATAGCCTGATGACCTCGCTCACCTGCTTCATGTCGCCTGTCGCCTCTTTAATTGCAACGATGTTCTTCATCTCCAAAAGTCTCGCCACTGTGGAAGGGAGGATATTGACCACGGTCCTTCCAGGGACATTGTAGAGGACGATGGGAATATCCACAGCCCCTGCCACGCTCTTGTAGTGCCGGTAAAGGCCTTCCTGGGTCGGCTTGTTATAATAGGGGGCTACAAGGAGCGCAGCATCCGCACCAAGTTTCTTTGCCTTTTTTGTGATCATTATCGTCTCGTCCGTTGCATTTGCTCCTGTCCCTGCAATTACGGGAATACGTTTATTTACCGTCTTGATCACGATCTCGATCACCCTGTAATGCTCCTCGTATTCAAGTGTAGCGGATTCCCCTGTGGTACCACAGGGCACAATGGCATTTGTGCCGCTTGATATATGCCACTCTACCAGTTCAGACAATGCCTTCTCATCAACCTTTCCACCTTTGAAAGGGGTCACAATTGCTACTATAGAACCTTCCAGCATAGTGTTCCTCCTCGCCGAATATGCAAGATTTTTGATTGCCTATTTGAGGGGTAAGCGACCGTTCGCGCTCCAGCCACGCTTCTTCCCCACTACGTCCATTTTTCCGGCACGTTTTATACGGTATGTCTTATCATCTGTTTCAATAAGCTGGATCATCCCTCCTTCCTCAAACCAATGAATCAAGGTTGATCGTACCTGTAAAAACCTCAACCGCAGGACCTGTCATGTACACATGGGCATCCTTGTCCCAATCAATAAATAAATCACCACCGTTCAGATGAATGGTCACGTTCCTCCCTGTGAGGCCTTGGAGGTGAGCGGCGACCGCAGCTGCGCATGCCCCCGTACCGCACGCCATGGTCTCTCCTGCTCCCCTTTCCCACACCCTCATTCGTATCTCTGAGCGATTCAGGATCTCAATAAACTCGACATTCGTCCTGTTTGGGAAGAGAGGATGATGTTCTATAGCAGACCCGTAGTATGCCACTGGAATTGCCGAAAGGCCGTCAGCAATAATCACCGCATGGGGGTTTCCCATAGAAACACAGGTGATCCTGAATTCCCTGTCGCCAGCCTGCAGAGGATAATCGACAATCGGTTTTGAGGTTTTACCCCCTGGCAGTTGAAGAATATCCACCGGTATCTTTTCCGGCTCAAGAACCGGCTCACCCATATCCACCCTGATAAGGTCATTTACTCTTTCGGGCCTTATAATGCCGGCGGGGGTTTCCACCTGGATAAGCCTCTTTTCTGAAAGGCCTTTATCCCAGATATATTTCGCAAGACATCTGATGCCGTTGCCGCACATCTCAACTTCGCTTCCATCAGCATTGAAAATACCCATTCCGAATTCGGCAACGTGTGAGGGATAAAGGAAGAGAAGTTGATCAGCGCCAATACCGAACCTCCTGTGGCAAAGCCTTTGCGCAAGTGCAGGGAGGTTTGCAGAGGCGATGCTCTTTCCTTCAGGCCGCAGACAATCGATGAGGATGAAATCATTCCCCAGCCCGTGCATTTTGGTGAACTCTATTTTCATCATGTCTTTCAAATGAATGAAGGGACGATCTCGCCGCTGATGAGGTCCTTGTAAGTCTCTCTCCTGCGCACGAGCGCAGAGTCCTTTCCCTTTACCAATACCTCCGCGACCCTCGGCCTGCTGTTGTAATTCGAACTCATGGTAAATCCATATGCACCGGCAGACATCACCGCGAGGTATTCTCCTTGCATTACCTTGGGGATATCCCTCTCCTTCGCAAGAAAATCTCCGGACTCGCATATTGGACCCACCACATCCGCACGGATGCCCCTTCTCCGGCTTTTTTTCACGGGCAGCACCTGGTGATAGGCATTGTAAAAGGAGGGCCTTATAAGGTCATTCATTCCTGCATCCACTATCACGAAATCCTTTTCCTCCCCCTTTTTCACATACAAGACCCTTGTAACCAGTATTCCCGCGTTGCCCACAATAGACCTGCCGGGCTCGATAATGACAGTGAGCCGTCTCCCCTTGAGCATTGGCATAAGGTTCTTTGCAAGGGTCTGAGGAACAGGGGCTTCTTCGTCTTTATAGGTTATGCCCAGCCCGCCTCCTATATCAAGATACTGTAGATGGACACCATGGCTGTTGAGTTCATCCACAAGGAGAAGCGTCTTTTTCAACGCATCCACAAAGGGAGAAACCCTGGTGATTTGGGAACCAATATGCTTGTGAATGCCCACGATGTGTGTGTTCCTGAGTCTTCTTGCGAGCGAATAGTATTCAAATGCATCCTCGATAGGGATACCAAATTTGTGTTTTCTGAGGCCCGTCGATATGTACGGATGGGTCTCAGGGTCAATGTCAGGATTCACCCTGAGTGAAATTGGTGCCTTAACCTTCAAGGTTCCTGCAATCCTGTCGATTTTCATGAGTTCCTGTTCTGACTCAACATTGAACATCAGAATCTTTGACTTTAGGGCATAGGCGATCTCTTCTTCAGTTTTCCCGACCCCTGCATACACGATCTTGCGGGAAGGAATCCCTGCTTTTAAGGCCCTGAACACTTCCCCTCCTGAGACCACATCAGCACCTCCGCCGTGTTCCGCAAACAATCTCAGTATGGCTGAATTGGAATTTGCCTTGAGTGCAAAGCAGATGAT
>DASPUA010000358.1:0-3440 GCA_035623135.1 Thermodesulfovibrionales bacterium
ATCTCTCCGGTTGGGATACCGCTGAATGCCAACCGATGTGCCAGGTGGATGAAACAGGCGTATGAGACTTCATTCAGCCTTGAAGAAGTGGAAGAACTGATAAGATAATCTTTGCCGATACTGTACTGCACCTGAAAACAAACAGCTATCCTTTTCACTTTCGGTTGAAGCAAACTTGTCGCTCTTTGCCTTCCGTAGTAAAGAATCAAATTGCCAGAAACACAAACAATTTACTAAAATACCGCAGGTGTCGACAAAGGCAGTCTTTGGGGGATGACAGGACTTGGATGATGTAATGTCAATATCTTCAATCCACCTCCCTAACCTTTAAGTTGCGAGCCAGAGGCCGTGTCTTGCCAGCTTCTTTTTAATCCGATATCCGGGGTTTCATCTGTACACTTCGTCATGCGATCCGATGTCAAGCAGGACGATTTCTTTTGCGGTGATCATTACCGTGAGCGTAATTCGGTAACCCTCTGTCAGGCTGACCGCCTGGATGTCCTTCATTTTCCCGCCAAGGCCATGAAGCCCGAGATGCGGCTGAAATGGGTCCCTTTTCAGATCATCAACAATGGTGGCAAATCGTTCTCTCAGTTCCGGATGTTTTTTGAAGAATTTCTTTGCGCTCCTGAGAAAATAGTTTGAAGCGACAATGACGTACACTACTCCCCGTCCTCAAGGGCCTTAAGGAGTTCGAGGGATGACTTGAACCGGCGTATTCTCCCTGCCTTCACGTCTTCAAGTGACTTCCGCACCCGTTCCGTGTACGCCTCGTCCTCAGCCTCTACCAGGTCACGATACCGGGCCTCGGTCATCACCACATACTGGGGCTGGTTGTTCTTGATAATATGGACAGGTCCTTCCTTAAGCGCCTCATCCACTGCCGAAATCCCTTTCCGTTTAATTTCCTGCGCTGCCATCGTATTCATTATAGTACTCCTTTCAGTACTTTATTAGGTACTATTAAACTTACCATCCGGCAGGTTTATTGTCAAGAGCTACCCTTCTCGCATCCAGAAGTCCTAGAGGTAGTGTCTCTTTATCTGTTTGTCTTAATCCAGATATTCCAGCTTCATTTCAAGCGGCTGTTTTTTGGGGCCGGTGCTTGGATGGGCCGCATAGCCCACGGGAACCACTGCCATGAATTCTCCGCCAGGCTCACCGAAGAAGGGAAGGAGATCGTCCTTGATGAGATAGAGTATCCCGAGCCAGACTGTTCCCAGGCCTAGGCATGTGGCGGAAAGGAGCAGGTTCTGGACAGCCGCTGCAGAACTCTGTATCTCCATAGTACGGAAAAAGTCATGCGCCATCTCTTTTTCGACCTTGAAGAGTTCTGTCCCATGTCTGATAAGGTCTCCGGTGTTCGCAATGGCAATAACCACGGGCGCTCCTGCAATGCTCTTTGCAGCCATGCGGAGCAGCACAGAGGCGGGTCGTGGAAAGTCCCCTGATTTTTGGTTGACGAGTTGTGAAAGCTCCTGTTTCTTTTCGCCCCGCAGTACGATAAACCTCCAAGACTGCTGGTTATGGGCAGAGGGCGCTTCGTTCGCTGATTGGAGCAGGGCATGAATCAGTTCATCAGGGACCAGCTGCCTGGTAAAGGTCCTGATGCTCCGGCGTTCCCTGATCGTCTTTAATGTCTCGTTGGGAGGAAGTGTTTTTTCAAGGGACATGTAAGAATGGTATCACAGATCGCGGTTCAGGGCAATGCACATTTTGTCTTTGAATGGCGGGTGCAGAAAAAAGGAAGGGGCAAGGGCAGAGGCTCTCACCACTGCCCTACTGTCCTTTCATCTATGCTTCTGATTTCGCGTACATTGTTACGAGCATGTTGTAGAAGAACAGGAAAATGGAAACCGCCTCCATAAGGCCGAAGGCTACGGTCAAGCCTCTGTAAATACCAGTCTCAGGATTGAAGCTTCCGAGGGTGTAAAAGAAGAGCATACCGATAAGTCCTATATTTGCGAGCCAGAACTGAAGCTCTCCCACCTTTGGGCTCTTTAAGGGTTTCCCGGTGAACCTTGGAAGGATATGGTAGCCCACCCCGAAGATCATCATCGAGACCCATCCCAGCATGTTGAGATGGGAATGAACGAATTTCAGATGCATCAGGGAAGGATTACCCAGCATGAATATTCCCAGAAGAGACGCCACTGCAAGGTAGATGATACTCATCAAGATAAAATTCTTCACAAACCTGTCCATAAAAACTCCTCCTCTTATTTTCTTTAATGATAGTTTACTTTCTCTGTGATTTCATCCGCTATGATGAACGTCATACGAACTGCATCCCTCAAGGAGATCAGCCGTACCACTCTCAGATGGAAGTGTGGCGTGTAAGGTGTTTCCCGGTCTCCTCATTGACTTCGGATTTCTGAACCTTTATCTTCCCACACGCCAATTTGAACTAAAAATAGTTTATCCTCTATACATTTTCTATTTGTCTGATACAATGGTAATAGCTTCAGGGTGACTCTTGAAGCTATTCAGATGGTGACGTATGAGTGAAACAGTGCAAACCATGAAAATCGGAAGAAAGCTCTTGCTTGGGTTCGGAGCGATCCTCGTCGTGATGGCTGTGGTGGTCGGGGTTGCGCTTATGAACATGAGCGCCCTTCATGAAGACCTGAGAAGGATTGTGCAAGTGAACAACAAGCGACAGACCATTGCCGCCGGCATGGGCATGATTGTCCGCGAAGACGCAATTGCGGTGCGCAACTGTTTCCTTCAGAGGGAACGGACCGAGGAAATGATAAAACGGATCAATGACTACGATACAAACTTCGATGAAGCGCTTAAGCAGGTCGAACAGATGACTTCGAGCGATGATGCGAAAGGGCGCGAAATCCTGTTGTCGCTCAAGGAAAGCTGGGCTGCGTCAAGGGCGCTGAACGAGCGCACTCTGGCGCTTTTGCGCGCAGGCAGGCAGCACGAGGCGTTTGCGATGTATGAAAGGGAATCACGGGCCGCCATGCGCCAGGCTATCCAGGCGACCGAGGACCTAGTGAAACATCAGCAAACGCGGAGCGAGATGCGGTACAATGAGGCGACGCGGCATTACCGGGATACGCAGCTCTTCATGATTTCTGTTGGATTTGCCACGTTGCTCCTTGTCATTATTATCGCTATACGATTCTGACATAAACCATTTATAGGTAAGCAACAATAGTCAACAAAGCCCGCGCCTCCCAATGTGTGGCGGTCTGCCATGAGTCTGAACTGGATCGGAACGTGTGTCAGAAGATCTCCGGAAGTTTCATTCAAGCGAGGGAAAGGGGATACAGGGGTTGCAGTGAATAATGAGTGCTGGGAGTCCGTGCGAAAACGTATTCCTGGTGAATACTAATGCGCGCGGAGACAGAAATGAGAGGAAAAAGGACAACAATTGTATGACTATATGATGTACATCATGGCAGCATGGTGCGTCCGGGGAGTATGCT
>DASPUA010000359.1:0-3771 GCA_035623135.1 Thermodesulfovibrionales bacterium
TTTGACATAAACCGTTCTTATGTGGTATAAATTATGTCTGTAATTCTCCTTGCTCTTTCCTTTGGAAAGGGCTTTAGTCCCCGCCCCGGCGGGGAAAAATCCATAAGGAGGTGTCTAATGAACATCTACGAAAACATCGTAATCCTCGACGCATCGCTCCCGGACGAAGAAATCAACGCTTCACTCTCGAAGATCAAAGACCTTATCGCCAATTCGGGAGGAGAAATACTCAAGGTTGAGTCGTGGGGGAGAAGAAAACTCTCCTACGAAATCAAGAAGCAGAGTAAAGGGATGTATGCACTGCTCATCTATAAGACGCCCCCTACGACTATCAAGAAACTCGAAGAATTCTACAAGGTTTTTGACCCTGTGATCAAACACATGGTGATTAAACTTGGACGGAAACAGGTGAAACACCTCGAGAATCTCAAGGCTGCAGAGGCTGAACAGACAAAAAGCGAGGGGTAGCATATGTATAACAAGGTAATACTCATAGGAAATCTCACGAAAGACCCCGAACTGAGGTATACCCCTCAGGGGACGCCGGTTGCGTCATTCAGGCTTGCGGTTAACCGCAGTTTCAAGCAGGGCGACGATCTGAAAAAAGAGACCACTTTTATCGATATCGTGGTATTCGGAAAACAGGCTGAATCCTGCAGCCAGTACCTCAACAAGGGCAGTTCCGCTCTTGTGGAGGGAAGGCTTCAGGAAAGGAGATGGGAGTCCGACGGTCAGCAGAAGTCCAAATTTGAGATCGTAGCGCAGTCCGTGAGATTCCTGTCCCCCAAGAAGGCCGGCGCTCAGGGGCCTGCTGCGGAAGGTGATTTTGCGCCGCCGGAAGAGACTACCGATCTAGAGCCGTTTTGACACTTTACGAAGGTTCTTACTACAAATTTAGAAAGGAGCAACAATGGCATTCCAACAGAAGAGATTTCAGAGAAGAAAATTCTGTAAGTTCTGTTCCGAAAAGACAGAGTTCATCGACTATAAAGACCTGAGGCTTCTCAGGAGCTATCTCACAGAGCGGGGCAAGATACTTTCCAGGAGAATGACCGGCACATGCGCGAAACACCAGAGGGATTTAAACGAAGCGATTATGAGGGCGAGAAATATCGCGCTCCTCTCGTTTGTCGAGAAATAAGATGAGGATCCCCAGGCCCTGGGTGCCCATACTGGCAAGAAAGATCGCGGACAACCTTGCTACGAAGGGGTTTTTAAAACCGACGGTCCCGATGGACAAGTTTAGTGAGAAAACAGGAGAGATCATTATGGATGAGCTTATGGTGGAAGACCGGCTCAATGAAGAAGTTCGCGAACTCCTCAAAAAACATGCATCGGATATCGAACGCGGCAGGATGGACTACAGAAGATTGTTCGAGCTGACGAAGCAGAGACTGGTGAAGGAGAGAAACTTAGTCTTATGATGCTCTCTGAAGACAAGATCTCACATATGAGTCATGTGCTTCTTAAGCATCTTATAGATCAAAATCTGGTCGAACTGACGAAAGACGATGGTTCGATAAGGCGGGAGATCAAACGCACTATCGTTGCCGAACTCAGAGTGGGAGAGGAAATAGACGAAATTGTCAGGAAGAAACTTCAATCGTTTTCCAAGAAGGTGATAGAAGGCAGCCCCGAATGGGAAGTAATGTACAAGAAATTCTTCAAGGAAGAGGAGGTAAAAAGGGGAAGGGCCTCTGGTTGAGAAGGGGCCTGCCCCTCCTCTTTCTCGTCGCAACCTGGTTCGGTCTCCTGCTGGCTTTCCCGGCCAGATCGCCGCTCCTCTGGTTCTCATTAAGCTCGGTAACGGCTATAGTATATTCGGTGCTCCATGTTCTCTCCAAAAGAAAAGAATATTCTGTAGAATTTCTTTTTTCCCTTGCGATTATACTTCAGGGCCTGATCCTTGTCTCGAAGCTGACGTGGCTGAGACTTGTTTATTTCCCGGTAATAATTTCGATGGCGGCCTTCTATGGTTTAAGTACCATGATCCCTCTGGCCCTTCTCATATCGCTCCTCGGGCTGCGGGCGTTGATCTCAAAAGGGGCCTTTTTGGAGGAAGCCGCTTTTTCGGCATTTCTGATGGTCACGGCGATCATTTCCGCGGTCATAATTAATAAGGTGAAAAAGGAAAGGGAAAAGGCGCTTGCTTCCCTTGACGCGATCAAAAACAGTGCGAGGAATATCACCGTTGAGGCCGGGATGGAGTCACTGAACAACGAAGAAGTGATGTCGCATTACTTTGCGTCGGTGCTTAAAACGGACGAAGAGATCAGGGAACTGCTTGGTACGTTAAAGAATGCGGTCTTTGCCGATTCGGCAAATCTTTTTGTGCCAAACGGAGACAGCTATTCCCTCAGGTGCTCAACAGAAGAAAAGGGCGAAATTATAATTACCGGTCAGGGCATAATTTCCCGTTGTTTCAGCGATAAAAAGACTTTTTCCTCGGTCGATGTGAATGAAGGTGTGACGGAACCAGGTTACATAAAAAACCGGAAGGTTTCGTCACTTATCGCCGTTCCTGTCACGGACGGCCCCATATCGACCGGCGTATTGGCGGTCGACAGTTCACGATATCAGGCGTTTAGTGAAACCGAGCAAAACACGGTAAAGATGTTCGCCAATCATCTCGCAAGGATCATCGAGAGGGAAAGGACATATCTGATTATTAAACGCGACGTTTTCGGATTGGAGATACTCAAAAAGGAGAGTTCCGATCTCGTCTCGTCCCTGAAGACCGATGTTATAGTGAGGAAGCTTTGCGGGGCGGCGGAGAAGATCGCGTCTTCACGCGTATTTTTTTTCATTTCAAGGGGGGAGAAATTCGAGGTCATCCATAGCAGTCAGCCTGGTATTGCGGAACAGGGAAGATTGTTCGATCTCACCGGCACCTTTGTGAATATGGCGGTCGAAAAACAGACAATATACATGTCTGATCTTGCTCACTACCGCATACCTATAGTGCCCTTCAAGACGGGAGATGTACGCTCGGTTTTGGTAATCCCGCTGCTTTATGAAAATACCCTGCTGGGATTATTTGTGATGCTTTCCGAGAGCAGAGATTTTCTCGACAGCTTCCAGACAGACCTGCTGAAAGTGATGTGCAACCAGGCATCGACATCCATCGCAAATGCGAAATTGCATGAGAAGATCGAAAAGTTGGCAACCACTGACGGGCTTACCGGCCTTTTTAATCACAGGCTTTTTCAGGAAAAGCTTTCGGAAGAACTCCGGAGGCTCAAGAGGTTTTCCGAACCGATCTCCCTGCTCCTGGCGGATATCGACTTTTTCAAGAAAGTGAACGACACATATGGACACCCGGTGGGCGACCTAGTTCTAAAGAATGTGGCGAAGGTGATCAGGGGCGCGATACGCGACATAGACATCCCCGCTCGGTACGGGGGTGAAGAATTTGCGGTGGTCCTTCCGGGAACAGACGGCGAGGGGGCAAGGTTCATTGCCGAGAGATTGAGAAAAGAGGTGAGGGCAAAATCGTTTCAGGCGGACAACAAGACGTTCAATGTTACAATGAGCATCGGAATCGCGACGTCACCTGCCGACGCGAAAGGCAAAGAAGAACTTATAGAAAAGGCAGACCAGGCGCTTTATCACGCCAAGCGTAACGGCAGGAACCAGAGCCTGCTCTGGAGCGCTATACGGTGAACTCGTGGAACACTTTATCACCCAAGCCACTGATGAAGAAATAAAAAGAGAGCGGTCGAAGGCCAGGGAAATCAGGAATTCATCGTGGTGGAAAAGGAAGCGCGCTGA
>DASPUA010000360.1:0-3076 GCA_035623135.1 Thermodesulfovibrionales bacterium
TGTCTTGAGCAGAGAGAGCTTTTCGTCCAACCATTCCTTCACCCTGTTATAGATAGGCAGCCACCGCCGGGAAAACGCTTCCAGATCCTGGGTGATGGAGGTAATCTCCGCATTGAGATCGAGCATCCGCTTTCTGATGTACTCGCACTTCTCCGAAAAGCTGAGATTAGTTATGGATTGCGGGAAGCTCAGTTCAGGGATATGTTCATCAGTGAGGGAGCGCTTCACCTTTTCAGAGAAATCCTTCTCTATGGTAATGAGTCCCACGAGCGTTCCGTCTTCTGCAGTCTCTGTCAGGAGCTCAAACCTGAAATCGGTGAGCAGTGAAAGCAGCTCCCTGAGACGTCCCACCATTTGGGGTTCCTTAATGGTGAGACCCACAAACTCAAGATCAGGGGTCTCCTGTCCACTCTCGATAAGGGTTGAGAGTGTTGAGAGGAATATTGTATAGCGGCTAAGCTCATTCACCTCTTTTGTGAGGCTATTCCTCCGCTGGTACAGGTCTTTGCATAGACTGATATGTTTCTGAATCGTCTTGCTCACCGTTTCTATGATGGGCAGCGGTTCAATGTAGCTCGTCCTCACCTCAATGGCGGGGAGATAGAGGAGGAGTTCTCCGATCCTCGCCCTGAGATCCTCAAAAAAAATCATTTCCGACAGGGCCCGTTCTTCCGGGAGAAAGGACCTCACATGTTCTTCGCACCCCTTTTCAATAAATCCAAGGGTGGCTGGTTCGATCTGGAATATACCGAGGGCCTTTAACAGGGAAAGTACGTCTTCCAGAAGGCCCTTGGGCCCCACGATCTCAATTTTCGACATCCGTACAATCATGGAATTGTCTCTGAAGTTTCTCCTTCTGAAGGGGATATAGTGCTGTGCGCGGGGAGTATTTTGACCATATGTCTCTTCACGATTTTCTCCAATGTCTCATCGCTTATCTGACGGTATCGCTCCGCGAGGCTCGCTGCATCTTTTACTATTTTTGCCGCTTTCCTTTCGGCTTCCGCCTTAGCGTCTTCCCTGCCCCTGGTATATGACTCCCGTAACTGTTCTTCCTGGAGAGAAATGTCCTTCTCGATTTCCGTCTTTACCCCTTCCAGCCACGCGTGGGCCTTGTTCTTTTCTTCTCTGAGCCTTTCCTGAATTTCCTTCTCGACCTCGATTACCTTGCTCAGGATATCCTTTTCCATTACTGGATGTCCTTTGAGGGCCTTCCCCCCCGCGGGAGTATGGCGATCCCTGATACATCGATATGGCACGAGAGGCGGTCCTTGTCGGGATTGAAGCCGATCTCCTCCCCTGCCTTTACCACATTGTGTTTGTCCACAATAACCCTTTTGAGCCGGCAGCCCCGTCTGAGCACCGAATGGTCCATAATAAGGGAATCCTCCACGCTCACGTCATCTTCTATCACCACGTCACTCCGGATGACCGAATTGAGTATCCTCGCATTATGGATTATTGTCCCTTCAGCAATAAGACTGCACTCTATGCTCCCCCCGAGTATTTTTGTGGCAGGTCCTTCGTGACTCGAAGGGTGGATGGGCCATGACCGGTTGTGAAGGTCAAAGAGGGGGAGGTCGCTCAGCATGTCCATATGGGCCTCAAAGAACGCGGCAATGGTTCCCACATCCCTCCAGTATCCCTTCTCCTCATAGAGCTTTGTGCCGGGGACCACATTCGTGGCAAAGTCGTATGCGAATACCTTTCCTGTTCCCACCAGATCCGGTATCACATGTGCCCCGAAATCATGCTGGTTTTTCCTCTGTGCCTTTGCCAGTGAGTCCAGAAGCACATCCCTGTTGAATATGTAATTTCCCATAGAAACATAAGCGCGGTTCGGGTCATCTGCCATCGGGGTCGGAATCTCAGGCTTTTCCTGGAATCCCACAATCCTCTTGTCCCTGTCAGTCATGATAACCCCGAAGGATGAAGCCTGGTCAATGGAAACCGGCCGCGCCGCAACTGTCACATAGGCGCTTTTCGAGAGGTGGAAATCGATCATCTGACGTATGTCCATCCTGTAGATGTGGTCTGCGCCAAAGACCACCACAAGACCGGGATGGTGCTCCCTGATAAGGTTCATATTCTGAAAAACCGCATCAGCAGTTCCCTGAAACCACTCAGGACCCATCCGCATCTGGGGGGGGACCACTGCCACAAAATGATCTTTGATTACAGGAGAGAGTACCCAATTGCGCCTCACATGTTCGATAAGAGACTGGGATTTATACTGCACAAGAAGATAGACGGAATAGATATGGGAATTCACAAGGTTGCTTAACACAAAGTCAACGATCCTATATGTCCCGCCAAAGGGAACTGAAGGTTTTGAGCGAAACGCGGTGAGGGGGAAAAGCCGTTCACCCTTTCCTCCTGCCAATACAAAGGCGAGGACCTTTGGTTGCATGCGTGCCTCCTTACACGAGAGTTGGGCGCCAACGCACCGGATAACGAACAGTCCGAAACACAATGAGTGTCATCACAAGAGCTTAACTACAGTATAGATGGAGAAGGGGTGTTGGTCAAGATAAAGTGGAATACCGCGAATAATGAGGGAGCATCGCTCGCAGGGGCTTTATCCCCGCGAGTTCATCCTGTACATGCAGCGCGGATCGGAAGCGGTAATATCATTTGAGATCAGGAGGCTAAGCGCAGGGCATCCTGCGTGGCACGCAGCGTGGAGTTCACAGTTGGTGTTGCTACAAGGATTACCTTTGAATTGCCTGAAGATATCGAGGATAGGATTGTTCCAGATTGACTCAAAATGATCAACTAAAAGATTACCCAGGACAAACTCACTGCCTCTGAAAAAGAGATAGCAGGGATATGCAGTGCCGTCGGGGGTTCATTCCGTTCTCCCTGATTCCAAAGGGGTATCTCATTCACATTATATCATGCAAAGGAACTGCCCGGGGGAAACAAGAGGGTTATAAGGCCAGTTGACTCATAGGAAAATGTTACCAAAGGATCGGAGACTCAACGTACCTTTTTGGAGCATGCCTGAAAGATCCTTTTGAGCTTCTCTTCCATACTTCTTCTGAGGTGAAACGGATTCAGATCTTGGAACTGTTCA
>DASPUA010000361.1:0-4069 GCA_035623135.1 Thermodesulfovibrionales bacterium
AGGTTTGCGAACGCAGTCTTCGAAAGGCTCTGGAACAGCCGCTATGTGGATCATGTGCAGATTACGGTTGCCGAGGACATGGGCATTGAACACAGAGGCGCCTTCTACGAAGAGACCAGAGTGATAAGGGACATTGTGCAGAACCATATCATGCAGCTCTTGGCTTTGGTTGCCATGGAACCTCCGATCGGGTTCGAGGCCGACCTTATCCGCGACGAAAAGGTGAAGGTACTGCGCGCCATCAAACCCATGAATAATGAAGAGATCACCAGATTTACCATGTGCGGCCAGTACGGACCAGGCGAACAGCGCGACCCGCAGGTTGCAGGATACAGGGAAGAGAAGGACGTTTCTCCCGACTCCCTTACCCCCACCTTTTTTGGAGGAAGATTCTATATCGCAAACTGGAGATGGGCAGGGGTCCCTTTTTATCTGCGCACAGGGAAGCGTCTTGCCCGGCGTGTCACCGAGATATGCATCCAGTTCAGCCAGCCCCCACTCAGGCTTTTCGGCAGGACCTGCGATGTCCTTAAACCAAACGTGCTGTCCCTCACCCTCCAGCCTGAAGAAAAAATCTCTCTCAGGTTCGGGGTCAAGTACCCCCATGTCAACAATAAGATATATTCCGCGACCATGGTCTTCAGCTATCAGGAGGCGTTCGGCCTCAAGGCCCACCCTGCATATGAGCGGCTCCTCCTGGATTGCATGAAAGGGGACCTGACCCTCTTCGTAAGGCAGGATGACATCGAGGCAACATGGGAGGTGATAGACCCCATAACAGCCCACTGGGAGGACATAAGAGGCTGGGACCTTCCGCTCTATCCTGCAGGTTCATGGGGACCTGTGGGGTCAGACCTCCTCCTTTCGCAGGACGGCCGCGCCTGGCTCACAGAATGATCCCCGACTACCTGGTCTTCGATACCAGCGAGGAGATGTGGCACTATATGGGGAAAATGTGGAAGGAGATTTCCGCAAAGGCGATAGCAGAGAAAGGACATTTTAGCGCAGCCCTCTCAGGAGGCAAGACTCCGACAGGTTTTTACCAGTACCTTTCGGGAAAATATCTGCAATGGAAAAAGACCCACCTCTTCCTTGTTGATGAACGGTTTGTGCCATGGGACAGTCCTGAGAGCAACCACAGGATGCTCCATGAAAACCTGCTTAACAGGATACAGATTCCGCAAGAAAATATTCATCCCATAGAGACCGGTCAGTCTTCTCCGGACATATCTGCAAAAAAGTATGAAGAGGAGCTGAGGCGATTCTTCAGGCTCAATGAAGGCGGGCTCCCGGAATTCGACCTTATTCTCCTTGGCATTGGGGAAGACGGCCATACCGCGTCACTCTTCTCCGGTACCACTGCATTAAAGGAAACAAAACGCCTTGTCGTTCCGGCAAGACCGGGAGCAGCCCTCATGGACAGAATAAGCCTCACCCTTTCGGTGATCAATAATGCATGGAATGTGGTCTTCCTCGTGAGCGGACACAGAAAGAGAGGTGTTATGAAAAAAATCAGAGAAGGACGCGACACAACACTCCCCGCATCAATGGTCAATCCTGAAAGGGGAAAGCTCTTATTCCTGATGGACAGGGAAGCTGCCGGATAGGTTTTTCAGGTAGAATATTTTTGAGCCCCGGCCGCGAAGGCGTGCCAGGACATCAGCGGTCATTCAGCCTCCATCCGCACGCTGCATCGGACAACTGTTCCATGAGTGAATCAGGAGTGATATGTTGCGGGGCCGAATTGTCATTTCCATTCAGAAGCAGTTCTGTTCCTTTTATCATATTGCCTGCTGAATTAAACGTCGCGGCCTTGAGGAGCACAAAAGAGCTGGTGGAGCAACTCATTTCGTACAGGTACAGTGAATAACTGACTGTCTCATACGCATTTATCTCAGGGAATGCCTCCCTGAACTCTCTTACCCCCTCAGAGGAGTATGAGTACTTGACCGAGACCCTGATGACATTGGCCGAAACCTGTTCGATACCTGCCTTGTCATAATACGCGGTTCCTATGTTACTTTTCCCAAAGGGAACCCAATACGCCTCCTCTGCTGAGGCACCTGTAATAAATGTACCGGCAATCAGTACACACAAAAGAAGCCATTTCTTGACCGACCACTCGCGTACGTCAGTGTCTGTTGTCATTCCGTACCTCTCCGCTGTATGTCCAATTTCACATCCCAGGTGTTCAAACGAAACACAAGAAATCCGGACAACTATTTTCCTTAACTATAGTATAAATTATGAATACACCTCATGTCAGGTCGGCGATATTTGGAGTCGAAGCCGGCATGAACAGAGGCAGTAAGTCCTTGAATGCTTGCTTCAATCAGATTAGAATACTATTATGAAGCGGGCTTCTCTGTTCGAAATGTTAATCAGGAAGGAAGCGGAGGGAGGGCATATGAAAAGAGTGTGGTCGCTCGCATTCCTTGGAGTTCTTGTTGTGTTGATCGCATGCACGTCCATGCGAGGCGAGGCGCCCCGCATTGCAAGGAACGAACTGAAGGCAAAACTCGGATCACCGGACCTGGTCCTTCTCGATGTGAGGGCCAAGAACGATTGGGAAGGAAGCGACGGGAAGATTACCGGCGCCGTACGGATGGACCCGCAGACCGTTAATGCCTGGGCTGGCACATTGCCGAAAGACAAGGAGATCATCCTCTACTGCTCCTGACCGAATGAAGGAACGAGCGCCCGTGTGGCGAAAGAACTCATTGCGAAAGGCTATAACGCAAAGGCCCTCAAAGGCGGCTGGAGAGAATGGTCCGGGGCCAAATACCCTGTCGAAAAGAAGTAGTCAGGTATAGCTAAGAAAACCTTACCTGAAATTAGAGCTCACACTGGATACACGGAACTTGCTCTGAAAGCAGGCGATGCAGAAATATAGAAGGTCATTTTCAAGGACTTTTTTATCACACCACGCTTTTTTTGAAATGCTGCTCTGATCGCTGAAAGTTGCGGTAATTTCAACAGCCCTTGTGAAAGCGCTGCCGTACGTGTCACGGATTGCCAAATCTGCACAGGGATATACCACTGTCTGGTATCTTCTGTAGGCATAAATGCCCTGCCAGTCAGTCACAATCTCACCCTGCGTCCTTTCAAAGTAATAGGCCTTCACCACCTCACATTCATCCGCAGCGAGAGCCCCACTAACTAGAAAGAGCCATAGACACATACACGCTACAATGATCACAGGGCAACTGCAGAGAATGGGTTTGATGCGGGGGGTCACAGGTGCCTGCCCGTCCATCGTTAGCGAGGCGGCCGTCGCGCCTCGCGGAACCATGGGCGGTATTCTTCCATGCGCATACGCTGTTCGGCTGGGGCCTGGCGTTTGCAGGTGGTGAACTCAGGTGTGCCGGGGAAGGCACCCCAGCGGCGTTCCACGCAGTCGTTGGGGTTGTAAGCGATTTCGAGTCCGGAACGGCGCTGGTAGATCTCGCCCAGGCTCAAGTGCCAAGGGCTACCGTCGCTGCGGGTGTAAGTGATGAAGCGCTCCGTGAGGCGCTGGCCGTGGAGGCCTTCGACGTGTTCTGCTGCCGCTTCCGGGCTCTCGCCGCGCAGCAGAAAGAGTTCAGGATGGCGGCGGATGCGCTCAGGCAGGTCGGTCAGCACCTTCAGGGCGATCAGAATGCGCATGTCCCGTGAGGGAGTGGCGTAGTCCTCCCACAGACCGCTCGTTTCAAAGACAGCCGGTCCGCGCGGCATCGGGGCAATGGTTCCAGGATGCGTGCGCATGTAGTTCTCGCCGTTGTCAACCGAACGGACGCGGGTTTCGAGCTGTTCCATCAGCGCCTCTAGGCTTGCTGCGTAGGCTGCTTCAGGGCCGAGCCCGCGCGGGTTGATGAGGCGCTCCATGCGAGCGTAAAACGCTTCGGGCGTGAGATTGGCTTGCTCGGTCGCATAGGAAGGAAGCCCGGAGCGCCCCTCGAGGGCGCTGTTGGGCGCAGGGTGCCAGCCCCCCTTGGCATGGTCGACGACCGGCACGCGGTAGGCCTTGAAACCAGGGCCTGCGCTCGGGGTCTGGGCAAAGAGGAAGTTCCCTTCCCAGAAGCGTTTACGG
>DASPUA010000362.1:0-2691 GCA_035623135.1 Thermodesulfovibrionales bacterium
AAGTCCAGCAACACCACATCAGGTCTCATTGCCGTGGCAAGTTCAATTCCCCGCTTCCCCTCCCTTGCCGAGGATATGAGAAATTGCTGCGGGTTGAGCGCCTCCTTCAATGATTCACAGTCTCCGTTTGCCTCGATCATAAGTATTGTGGTGGGGTATTTCCTCCCCTTCAGGATACTCAGTCCATGAAGTTTTTCGAGAAGGGCATTTTTATCAAGAGGCTTCAGCAGATAATCGGTGGCACCCAGGGCAAATGCAAGGTCTTTATTGTCAATGATGGAATGAATGAGGACGGGGATATGGGAAGTGAGGTCATTACTCTTGAAGGACTGGAGCACCTCCCAGCCGTCCTTCTTGGGGAGCATGATATCAAGGAGGATGGCAAAGGGCCTCAGTGACGCGGCCTTTTGTATCGCTTCTTCACCATCAAAGGCATGGGCAACCTTATACCCTGCCTGGGTGAGGTGTAAGGTGAGCAATTCGGCACTTGCAGGATCGTCTTCCACTACCAGGATGAGGGGTGCCTTTTCATTCATCCATGGAAAGTTCAGATTCACTGCCTCTATTTCTTCAGCGGGTTTCTCGTGCACCTCCGAGATAAGGGGAAGGGAAACGGTGAACGTGCTTCCCTCGCCCAGCTTACTCTCCACGGTGGTTGATCCTCCATGGAGTTCGACCAGTTTACGGGTAAGGGCGAGGCCAAGACCGGCGCCTCCGTATTCCCTGGAGAATGCGCTGTCTGCCTGCTCGAACTCATCAAAAATCCTTTCCAAGGCATCAGGGCTAATACCCACTCCGGTATCGCTTACCGAGAATGTGGTGAATTTCTGGTGTTCGAGCTCTCCCCTTCCTGTCTTCCGCTCGACATTTACGCACACCTTACCGCCCTCAGGGGTAAATTTGATGGCGTTGGAGAGCAGGTTATAACACACCTGTTTGAGCTTGACCATATCTGCAGTGATGGTATCCACCTCATCCCCGATGCTGAGCTTGAGGGTTATGGTCTTTTTGTCTGCCATGGGTTTCATGACGGTGAAAATCTCACTCATCATATCCACTACAGGGAATGTCTCATAGCTCATCTCGTATTTGCCTGCTTCTATCTTGGCGATGTCAAGTACATTATTCACGAGCTCAAGGAGGTGTCGTCCCGATGAATGGATGTTCTTCACATACCGTTCCTGATTCTGCGTAAGCTCGCCAAAGGTCTTCTCCAACAGGACATCAGAAAATCCTATGATGGAATTAAGGGGAGTCCTCAGCTCATGGCTCATATTTGCGATAAACCTGCTTTTGTGCTGACTCGCACGCTCAAGCTCCTTGTTCAGTTTTTCCAGTTCCTCAATCCTGTCCTTCACCTTTTTATCGAACTGTTCATGGAGCTGAGAGAGTTCTTCCCCCTGTACTTTGAGGCTTCTGAGAAGATTCAGCCTCTCAAGGACGAGACCGGCTATCCTGGCGATAAGGCTGACAGCCCTTTTCTGCCTCTCGGAGAACTGTCGTGCCTTGAAATCATCAAGAAACAGTATTCCCTGAACATTCCCGTTAAAGAGGATGGGACATGCAAGCATTGCGGTAATCCCTTCGCGGATGAGCGTGGGATTATTGATATAATGCACCGCAGAGATGTCCTGTAGTGCCGTGATCTCCCTCTTTCTCAGAACCCTGTCGGTTAATCCCCCTGGCATGATCTTCCAGGTTCTGTTCTCTGCAAAGCGCTTGGATAGCCCTTTTGCTACAAGAAGATGCATCTCATCCCCTTCAGCTGTTGCGATGCTCCCCGCGGGGGAATCCGTCACCTCCATGGCTTTATCAAGCACGAATCCGATGAATTCATCAAAGTTCTCTGACAAGGACACATTCTCCAAGATAGAGAGAATCCTTTTCTCATCCTCCATGGTCTTGTAAAGCTCGATCATCGCTTTCTTATGTTTCTCCAGGGCTTTCCAGAGAAATCTGGCACCTGACGCATCAATAACCTCAATGCGGGGGTACAATACCCTCACCTGCTCGCTCATTTTGGTATCACCCGTAACGTTAATAATGATTTCCGGTCTGGCTGTGGAAGCGAGGGTTGTAATATCATCAAAGATACGGATACCCCATTTTTGGGCAAGGACCGCTCCTGGGGTCTCGGTATCCCTTTCAAACACTCCCACGAGCACAATATCCGGGTCCCCCCTCATCATGGACATTACGGTGCTGCCGGCGATGTTACCCCCTGCTATTGCAAGCTTGACCATCCTGATATCCTCTCGTCTTGCATCACACCCATCATCTCGACAAATTGATCAAGGAGAGAGGGGTCCCACTGACCGGCATGCTTCTCATCCCTGAACACCGAGATGACCACGTCCATGGATCTCCCGTTCCTGTAAGGCCTTTGGGAAATCATGGCGTCAAAGGAATCAACGATGGACAGTATCCTTGCGTTAATGGGTATCTCCTCACCCTGCAAACCGTCAGGAAATCCCTTCCCGTCCCACCTCTCATGGTGGCTTCTTATGGCAGAGAGGATTCCCCGCATGGAGACGAGTGGCCTGCAGATATCCTCTCCTATGATTGTGTGGCGTTTGATGGCCTCTAACTCGTCACACGTGAGTTTCCCCTCTTTGCAGAGCAGGTCTGTAGTCACTCCTATTTTCCCTATGTCATGGAGTATCCCTGCCTTCCTCACAGCATCTTGTTCCC
>DASPUA010000363.1:0-5402 GCA_035623135.1 Thermodesulfovibrionales bacterium
GACGGTAGAGATAGACAATATCAGCGGGCTCAACTGATACATTGATGATATCATCATGAATCCATTCTACTCCGTCAGCGCTGATCCCCAGTGCTCCCTGAAAAATCCGTCCAATTCTGATCATCTCTGAGGAAAGCTCTACCTGAAGAGTTTTTCTGTGAGGCGAAATGCACTGGAGCAGCAGGCCTTGGAGCCCGTTTCCTGCGCCGAGGTCAACCACCACAGAGTCCGGTGTGATAAAAGGCTCAGCCTTGAGGAGAGGAGCAAGGCCACCTGCATAGCATGAGTAGCCGTCTCTCCTCGAGAGGAGCATCCGCTCAGAGGGTGAATAGAGAGAACCCGCAGTATGCAGGCGGGCGTAGAGATTCACAAGAAGGCTCTCCTGTGTCAGAGGATCAGCCGTCCCCATTGCTTCGTTGAAGTTCCTCGCATGGGTATAAATGCCCGGCAGTTCCGAACAGACAACACTGTCAGTGGCAAGTGTGAAAAGCGCTGCAGCAATGGTCGCCATCGAGGGTTCCTGAAACGCGTGATAAAGGGTATCATCCGGTAGGGAGATGGGGTGAGATTCAAATGTCGTGAGAGAATGCTTTTTAATGCTCATGATCAGTGATATATTATACTACAGATAAATTATGAACCTGAGGAAAGGAGGAAGGGATGAAACGATCATTATCACAACTGCTTTTGGTGGTGTTATGTGTGGTCCTGTGTGGGCTCATCGCCCAGCAGGGGAACTCCTTGACACAAGTTCAGAGAATAACCAAGGAGGAGCTTAAGGCCCTTCTTAATGATCCATCAGTGGTGGTTATCGATGTCAGGACTGATTGGTCGTGGAAAGAGAGTGATAAGAAAATCAAGGGTGCGGTCCGAGAGGACCCTCTCGCTGATGCAAAGACATGGGCATCGAGGTATCCGAGGGAGAAAAAAATAGTCCTCTATTGTGCCTGACCGGCTGAACATACGAGCGCCGGTGTGGCGCAGGAGCTTATGGATCTAGGATTCACGCATGTATCGGTACTGAAGGGCGGATGGGATGAGTGGCTTAAGGCCTGGTTTCCTGTGGAAAACAAGTAGGCATCGAGTTGATTTCATTCTCAACGGGTGACGCCTTTGGTCACTTTCTTAGATGATACGGTTCTTCTCACGACAGAGAAGACAATGGCCCCGATGATCACCCCGATAAGGGTGGAGAGAAAGATGACGATGGCGAGAGAAGCCTGGAAATTCCAGAAGAGAAAACTGACTGCAACAGGGGACGCATTCTGAACAGAGAAGATGGTAACTATCGCAATAATAAATAGTGCAAAGACTAAAATAACCATACACTCCCTCCCATTCATGCCCTGATGTTCAGATTCCTCATTATACCCTATCGGCAGGGGGCCATCGCCTTTTTTTTCAAAAGTGATTGAGGTCCGAGCCGGACACCTCTGCTGAACTTATGAATTATCAGGGTTAGGGGGTAAATGAATCTGCGCTCATAGACCGGTCTTTATACAGGGCGATAGAGTATAGATCTGTTCCTGAAGCTCCTTCTGGATGATGTCCCAGCCATTCTCTGTATGGGGGATGACACAGGGAGAGCAATCCTTCAGCCCTGAGGGCAGGATTGCATGCTCGCCAGGACAGGAGAGGAGAAATAGCGGACAGTAGCAAAAGAGGCATGAATGCCAATCCTTTAAGGTATGGCAGGGCAAGAATTCGCACCGGTGATTTATAAAGCTTTTATAGTTCATTTATTTCCAATCTCGGGTGGGATGAGGTCAAGATACCAGAACCGCTGGTCCCTGAGCACCATTTCTCCTCGCATATGCCTTATCCTATTTTTAAAGACATGTCCGTCATAGACAAAGGAATGGAACTCCCCGTTTTCACCGCAGGGGTCAATTCCGGAAGGGAGTTCAGAGAGGAACGCTTCGTCAAACTCCCTGCCTGCAAACCATTTATCCAACACTTCTGAATCAACGCAGGTGATGACAGCCCTGAACCCTGCATGGATGAAATCCCTGGCAAGATCGGAAGTGTTTCTCTTCCACAGAGGGAATAACCCTTTCATCCCTATCCTGGCCAGATTGTCTTCACGGTATCTCCTCAGCTCCTCCAGGAAAATGTCTCCAAAGGCTACAGAAGTGACTCCCTCTGCCTTATATCGTTCAAGGGCGGCCCGCATTTTTGATTCATACTCTTCATTGGAAGAGTGAGATGCGATGAGAACCTGCTCAAGGGGAAGGCCAAGAGAGACAGCCTGAGCTTCAAGCAGTTCCCTCCGCACGCCGTGCATGCTGATCCTATCATAGTCTTCTGTTACAGTCGTCAACAACGCCGCTACTTCATAACCTCCATTTTTTTTGAGTTCATACAACGCCATGGCGCTGTCCTTGCCGCCGCTCCAGGTGAAGATAATTTTTTCCTTCATGATGTTTTTCCTTGAGCGTTTCTCCTTATCTGCCTTTTTCCCTGCATTCACAGACCTCCACTTCTTTTTCCTTAATGATAGTGCCCTCTCTCCATCCCATTATGAGGGCTATGGGACATCCGTTGCTGTCTACCCTGCCTGTGGGAGTTATCATGTAGGTATCACGGTCTTCGTCCACCTTGAGCTCCACGGTTTTGCAGTTTACGGCAAAAGCCGAAATAAGCTTGGACTCGATATCCTGCTTCCGGGTGGTTGCACACCCTCCAACTATGACAGCCACAATTAGCAAGGCTCCAAGAATGAGTAGTGCCCCTTGATTCATCTCACATACCCCTTTCCTATTAAAGATTTAAGTCAACCTTTCTCACAAGCATGTCATTGGGAAGTCTTTATACTGTCTCGTCATCTTCGAATTCAGGAAAGAGCGCGCCTGTTTTCATTCCTTCCTGGTTTGCCCTTGTCATGTCCGGGTTTTTCAGGAGGGCTGCCCTGAGGTCAGCGTTCCTCAGATCCGCGGCAATGAGCGATGTCTCTATGACTTTAGTCTCTCTCATATCAGCTGAAGAGAGGTTCGCCGCGTTCAGGTCAGTCCCGTGGAGCATCGAACCGCGAAGGCTGGCGCCGGAAAAGTCTGCAGCCACCATGCTTGAGCCCCGGAGGTTGGTACTGGAAAGGTTTGCCCCAGCCATGCATACCATTGAGCCGTCCGTCATCTGGAGGTTTGCTCCGGAGAGGTCTGCATTCCTGAAAATCGTGCCAGAGAGCTTTGAGTTTGTGAAGTCCGCTTCCCTGAGGTTTGCGCCTGAGAAGTCAGCACCCGTGAAGGTTGAGAAGGTGAGGGTGCACTTTTCAATGGTGGCGTCCCTGAAACTTGAGCCGGTGAAATTCGAGCTGCCGAGATCGCTTCCCCTCAGGTCGGCTTCGTCGAAGATGGACCTGCACATATTCGCCTTGCTCAGGTCTGCATCCTTGAGATTCGAGCCCCTGAAGTTCATGGCAATGAGATCAAGGCCGCTCAGGTCCAGGCCAGAGAGGTCAAAGCCGGCTGCCTCACCGGTTGTCTTCGAAAGCTCTATTACCATTCTTCTCGAAAGTTTCTCCATGAGAGATTAAATAGTATCGTTTTTGAAGTCACCTTAATGTTTAATTAACAGAACTGTCCACCTTTCCTAGTTCTTTGCGCTTTCAGTCATTCAATTTCTCAAAATGCACAATATTATTCGGCTCGTTCTCGATCCATACGCTGCTGCCCCATGCTATTTCCTCAAGAAATTTCCTAAATACAGCACGAGCAGGAAAGACAGAAATATAACTGACTTTGTATCCCAGTTCTCTTGGCCCTTTTGTAAGTTTCTGCAGTTGCTCTAAACGAATTGGATTTACAGGGCCACTGGTTGTGACAGCCTCAACGATGACAAGGTGTGATTCTTGCTCCGAGAAGAGGATAACATCAGGCAACGAGCGAGCAATATTAATAGGGAAATTGAGCTTTCTCATTAAGCGACGGTTTTGATAACTCTTTTTTGGATTGGCATCACCGAGATAAACTACCTGAGGCTCGTGCAGAAACGCTTGACTGAATATTTCAACAGCAGCTTTTTCCAGGGAACTATGGTCACCTGGACTAAGAGAAAACGATTGCTCCTGACCAATCCTGACAAGGACACATTCTTTTGGAAGTTTCGATTTTGCAATTTCCGCTTTCATTTTTGTTGTGGACTGTAATTGACTTATCAGTCTATCTTGTTCTCGAGTGTCTCTTTCTGAGAATATCCTTTCAAAAACAGAATGAAGCCGATAATAGGTATTTGGATCTCTGGGGCTTAGTTGATGGCGAACCGCCAACCCAAAGCTCATCATTGGCGTAAGGGAGGTCTTTCTGTATGCTTCTCTGGTATTTTCGGCAACTTTCTTACCAAGTACATTTCTTGCGAAATTCAAGATGTCGTGAATTCTTGCGCCCTCACTGAGGGTTTTATGACCAGGCAGTAATCCCTTCCTTTCGGTTTCGTCAAGCATTGCCTCAATACAAACGGCCGTTTGCTCAGAAATGTATCGCCGGGGGAAGTTTAGTTTTTCGAGGATAGCCTTGATTTCCTCAATTGTCATCTTTTCTCCTGTCGGACAGGAATTTTCTGACAAATGTGAGGTCGGCGTTATGCAGGCCGTATGCCCTTGCAACTACATTATTTAAGTCTCCAATGAGTCCGGTTTTCCTGTTATAATCGACTGCACGCTGTATCTTTCTGGCAATGGATGCAATTTCATGTTCATATTTGCCGATGGGGACGGGAAGAAGGTTAAGTTCTGTGGCAGAAACCTGAGTATTGCCATTCATTGCCCTAAAAAAGAATTCTACCACTTCAGAATTCAGTACACCGAGGAGAAAATAGAGATCGACCTGAGGATCTCCTTTTTCAGGCTGGATAATATTTAAATGATTTTCAACAAAATAACCGTTAACCGCACTTATACAGAATTCATATGGGATACACGCCACAAGGCGGGAGGGTTGTTCATCAGCCGTGACTCGCTGAAGCAGAATGCTTGAACCCTTCACTATCAGGTTCTCGGTCTTGGGAGTAATCTTAAGATGACTTGGTCTCACCGTGCCCATCCGGTTAAAAGAGAAGCCGAATTTGCTCACATCGGTTGCCCATACGAGCGGCAGTGTATCAGAGTTGGGGTTTGCAGCCAACAGTGATTTCACTCTATTCCAGACTATTTGCCCTGTCTTCGCCCTATAATCGACTTTTTCTCCTGACAAAATAGGATGTTTCTTGACTATGCGCCCGATGATCCCATAAGTCTTCTGTGAATCAGCCACGAACCATATCGTAGAACCGTTCAAACGCCGGACGACATTGTCAGGGGTGACCTTGATGTGAGATATATTATTATGCACGTCCTTTGAGGATTGGACAAAAGAGATAGAGACTTTTTCGTCCCTCTCAAGACTTCGTTCAAGGGAAAGAATCATCGT
>DASPUA010000364.1:0-3351 GCA_035623135.1 Thermodesulfovibrionales bacterium
GTGATGATGCGAGGGATGCAGGGATATAAAGATTGGTCGGCCCCACACCTGGCAGTCCCGAGATACCGCCCCTTACCGCATTACCGGTAGACGTCATTCTTTCTTTTCGAGCAGTGTATACATTGTACAAAAAACCCCGCAATACGCCGTCCTTTATCAGATACTTCCTCGATGTAGAAACCCCCTCATCATCAAAGGGCATGGTCCCGAGTTTATGTTCCATAAGACCATCATCCACAATACTCACAAGGGGGTTCACCACCTCTTCCCCGTGCCTGTGTGCGAGGAGCGACTTGCCTTTCTGCACAGATTCCGAAGAGAGGAGCGATGAAAAGATGCCGAGGAACTCTGTCGCAACAGAATTGTCAAGGATCACAGGGCACTTTACGCTGCTGATGTTTTTTGCCCCCAGAAGAAGCGCAGCCTTTCCTGCCGCCCTTTTTCCCACCTCTTCAAATACCACGTCGCTGAGAAACCTGCTGCCCTCAAAATCCCATGCCATTTGACTGTCACCGCCCTCTTCAGCAACTACCGTTAATTGGGCAGTGCACGCCGTGCCAGAGCACGCCTTCTCCAGCCCCCTCGAATTCATGATCAATGCATCACTTCGGGAAAAGGACGCATATGCCTTTCTCACCTTCCTGATCCGTGCATCGGCATCCAGTGCAGCCTTCTCTATCTTGAGTGCGTTCTCACTAGCCTCTCCTTCACTCATGGACGCAATGGCCCCATCAAAGATCCGGAGAGCTGGTTGCTCTGAAGGCACAGGAAGGTCGAGCCACTCGTCCTGCTCAGCCCATCGTGATGCCTCAAGTGCGCGTGCGATGACTGAATCTGCATCTTCCTTCGCCCTCGCAAAGGAAAATCCAAGTCTGCCATCCTTAATGACCCTGAGGGAATATCCGAAAGCCGTGGAGGATTCCAAGGCATCTGTCTTCTGCCCTCTTACTTCCGCAGAAAGACTGCGCGAAGATTTAAGGTACACCTCGGCTAGGTCTGCCCCTCCTCTTTTTGCCCCCTCAAGAAGCCGGAGGGCGAACTCGCGGTCACTCCTCATAGTAGGTGGCAGAGGCGGTATCAGACTCCCATACGCTCACCGCAGTAATCTGGATATGCTCATCGGTGATCTTCTTCTTAAGCGAATCATATATCCATTTTGCAATATTTTCCGAGGACGGGTTTTTCTCAGTGAACGGAAAAATATCATTCAGGAATGTGTGGTCAAGGGGCGCAGTCACCTCATGAGTGAGACGCTTCAGCTCGTGGAAGTCCATCGCAATATCGATCTCGTTAAGCTTCTCCGCAGAGACATGGACCTGCACCTTCCAGTTGTGGCCATGGAGGTATTCACACTTGCCCATATACCCCCTTAACTGATGTGCTGCAGAAAATGTGGTCTCGATCATAAGTTCAAACATGTCAATCCTCTCTCATATGGCCTTTCCCCGGGTTGTCAGATACCCTGAATCCGGCACCGTGTCAGACCGACTTCTTAAACACCGCGATGTAGGGAAGGTTTCTGAATCTGTTGTCGTAATCCAGACCATACCCGACCACAAATTGGTTGGGTATCTCGAACCCTACATAGTCCAGAGGAACATCCACCACCCTACGCTCTCTCTTATCCAGAAATGAGCAAATCTTGAGGCTTCCCGGACGCCTTGGAAGTATGCGCTCCCTCAATTGATTCATGGTGATCCCTGTATCAACGATATCCTCTACGAGCAGGACATCTTTGCCCGTCACATCCTCCCTCATGTCATAATGCACCTTCACCTCGCCTGTAGTCTCTGTCTTCAGATAGCTTGACGCAATGATAAAATCCACGGTAAGCGGAACCCTGATCGCTCTCACCAGATCCGACATGAACATAAACGCGCCTCTCAGGATCCCCACTGCGAGCAGGTTCTTCCCCTCATAGTCGTCGGAAATCCTCTCAGCCAACTCCCTCACTCTCTGCTGAATCTGTTCTACGGTAAAGAGCGGCTTACCCACCACCATCAACCCTTCCTCCCCTTTTTGCTTGATTTGATTATATTCCTAAATCACCCGGCAACTCAACATCTTCCGAGTGAGGCTATGAGTGCTTCTGCCTTTTTGACGGTCTCGTGATACTCCCTCTCAGGATCTGAATCGGCAACTATTCCTGCTCCAGCCTGCACATAGGCATATCTATTTTTTACCACGAAAGACCTGATAATGATATTCATGTCCATAGCTCCAGAAAACCCCAGATATCCAAGGGAACCTGTATACGGACCCCTCCTCACCGGCTCCAGTTCATCTATGATCTCCATACATCTCACCTTGGGAACTCCTGTGATGGTACCTCCGGGAAACACCGCCTGTATGACGTCCATTGGGGTCGTTCTCTGCATAAGTCTCCCCCGTATGTTGGACACGATATGGATAACGTGGGAGTAGTCTTCAGTGATCATGAGTTCATCCACCTCCACGCTCCCGTACGTAGAGACCTTTCCCAAATCGTTCCGCTCAAGATCGATAAGCATAATGTGTTCTGCCCTCTCCTTCTCGTTCAAGAGCAATTCCTCCCTCATTACCTCATCTTCTCTCCTGTCCCTTCCCCTTGGTCTCGTCCCTGCAATCGGCCTTGTCTCCACTGTGCCGTCCTTTACCTTTACCAGTCTCTCAGGGGATGAGCTCACGACAGAGTAATCTCCAAAATCAATGAAACCCGCAAAGGGCGAAGGGTTCATCGCCCTGAGTGTCCTGTAAAGGTCCCACGGACTCACCTCTCCGATATACGAGGATATCCTGTGGGAAAGGTTTGCCTGAAATATATCACCGGCAGCAATGTATTCCTTTGCCCTTATCACCATATCCATATACTCATTTTTTGTCATTCCGTGAATAATCTCTATTCCCCTTTCGATAGGGCGGGTCCTACGCAGACTGTCTTTCCATGCCCAGGATTCTATCCTTCCGCATATCTCCTCTAGTACAGATTCGGCCTCCTCATACCATGCCCCCGCATCAACGCATGCCCTTCTCCGCACGCCAGGACAGACAATGGCCCATGCTTTTTCCTCTTTATGGTCAAAGGCAACGAGCCTGTCCACAAAGAAAAAATGCGCATCAGGGATCTGGAGGTCATCAATGGTGGTGTCCGGAAGTCTCTCAAGATAACGGGCAAAATCATAACTCAAAAGTCCGGTCGCACCACCCTGAAAAGGGGGAAGTTCATCTACAGGCTTTTGTGCGTAGTCTTCCAAAAATCCTCCCAACAGCTTCAGGGGATGCGCGCAGGAGAGTGAGTGTGAGACTCCTGAACGTATCTCGCTTCTTCTCTCCTTTGCACGCATGCTGAGATACGGATCAAATCCGATAAAG
>DASPUA010000365.1:0-7275 GCA_035623135.1 Thermodesulfovibrionales bacterium
CGGAAGCTCCGAGAGCATTTCCGCGATGGTGGGGAAAAACCATCTCCTCTTTCGTATCGGGGATGTTCAGTTCCTGGTGAGGCTCATCGAAGGAACCTATCCCAATTATGAGCAGGTGATCCCGCCGTCTAATGAAAAGAAGATGACTATCCACAGGGAAGGTCTTCTGAGGACCCTCAGAAGGGTATCCATCATGTCAAAGGAACGGAGCAATGCGGTAAAGGTGGATATCTCCAATAACTCCCTTGCCATTTCGTCTTCAAATCCTGATCTGGGAGAGGCACGGGATGAAATCAGCGTGGAGTATACGGGAGAAGACCTTTCGGTGGGATTTAATGCCCGCTATCTCATGGATGCCCTGGGTGCCATGACTGCAGAAAGGGTGGTGTTCGCCCTTCAGGACTCCCTGAGCCCTACCCTGCTGAAGGAAGAAGGAAATGATGAATACAAGTGCGTAGTCATGCCCATGAGAATATAAGACCGGCTCCCTATGTGCGTATTGAGTACGAAGAACAGAGAGAGGAACGGATGGAAGAGAAAGATAAAGAAAGAAACCGGGAAATAAGCGCTCCAGACGCGGAGGCTTACGGAGCTGAAGACATTAAGATACTGAAAGGCCTTGATGCAGTGAGAAAGAGGCCTGCCATGTACATCGGCTCCACAGGCCCTGACGGACTGCATCACCTCGTGTACGAGGTTGTTGACAACAGTGTGGATGAGGCCCTTGCCGGATTCTGCGACACCATTGACGTAACGCTCCATCACGATGGAAGCTGCACCGTGATTGATGACGGAAGGGGCATCCCGACTGCTCCCCACCCGGGTGACCCTGAGGGGCGGTCCGCGGCAGAGGTGGTGCTCACCGAGCTTCACGCAGGGGGAAAGTTCGAATCCAAGGCGTACAAGATATCCGGCGGGCTGCACGGGGTAGGGGTCTCGGTAGTAAATGCCCTTTCTGAGTGGCTTGAGGTTGAAATAAAGCATAATGGCCAGGTGTTTCAGCAGAGATTTGAGAGGGGCAAGCCCACAGGATCGCTGAGCGTGGTGGGAAAGACAAAAGGAAGGGGCACAAAAGTCACGTTTAAACCTGACCCCGAGGTCTTTGAGAGTACGGATTTCAGTTATGACGTGCTTTCCCAGAGACTGAGGGAACTCGCATTCCTGAACAGGGGACTGAAAATCACAGTCCTCGACGAACGCGTGGACAAAAAACAGGAGTTTCTCTACAAGGGGGGTATCGTTTCCTTTGTGGAGCACCTCAATAAGAACAAGACTGCCCTCCATCCCAAACCCATCTACATATCAGGGGAAAAGGAGGAGATATTTGCCGAGGTTGCGCTCCAGTATAATGACGGATATGCGGAGAACATATTCACCTTTGCCAATAACATCAATACCAAAGAGGGAGGCACCCATCTCATCGGCTTCAAGTCCGCTCTCACGAGAACAGCGAATTCCTACGCCTCTGCATCAGGGATTTTGAAAAACGGCAAAGAAGCGCTTTCGGGTGACGATATAAGGGAAGGCTTGACCGCTGTAGTGAGCGTAAAGCTTCCCAATCCCCAGTTCGAGGGCCAGACAAAGATGAAGCTGGGCAACAGCGAGGTGAAGGGGATTGTGGAATCCATAGTGAATGACACCCTCGCTACCTATTTTGAAGAGAACCCTTCCATTGCGAAGAAGGTAATTGAAAAGGCGATCCAGGCGGCAAGGGCGCGGGAGGCTGCGCGCAAGGCAAGGGAACTTACGCGCAGGAAGGGCGCTCTCGAGGACACCGGGCTTCCGGGAAAACTCGCTGACTGTTCGGAAAAAGACCCTGCCCTGAGCGAGCTCTTCATCGTGGAGGGTGAATCCGCCGGCGGCTCTGCAAAACAGGGGAGAGACCGCAGGACCCAGGCAATCCTTCCTCTCAGGGGCAAGATCCTGAATGTGGAAAAAGCGCGCTTTGACAAGATGCTGACCCATGAAGAGATCAAGATACTCATTACCGCCCTGGGAACGAGCATCGGCGCGGATGATTTTGACATATCAAAGATAAGGTATCACAAAGTCATCCTCATGACCGATGCGGACGTGGACGGTGCACATATCAGGACCCTCCTTCTCACATTTTTTTACCGCCAGATGCCACAGGTCATAGAGAACGGGTACCTGTATATCGCACAGCCTCCCCTTTTCAAGGTAAAGCGGGGGAGAACCGAACGGTACATCCAGAGCGAAGCAGAGCTGCAGAACATGCTCTTCGAACTCGCATCAGATGACATCTCTCTCTCCATTAAAGGGCAGGAGGTAAAGGGCAAGGCCCTCATCCCTTTCCTGAAGCGCCTGTTGAATTTTGAGAGATTGCTGGAATGGTTTGAGAGGAGACGCAGGGACCCCATGGTGCTCAGAATCTTTGTGGCAGAGGGGATGACCAAGGCGATCCTGAAAGATAAAGAAAAGATTGCAAAGCTTCTCGAAAAGGTGAGAAAGCAGATCCCTGACGCAAGTGTCGGCGAACTTTATGAAGATGAGGAGCATGAGGGATATGGTGTTGAAATAATGAGGCAGAATTACAAGCTCGTTCTGGATACGAATCTCCTTTTGTCTCCGGAGTTCAGGGAACTGGAGACACTCTACACCTTCATGAAAGACCTCGGCAAGCCGCCCTTCAAGATAACCACAAAGGATGGGCAGAAGGAGGTGGCGTCCACCACTGGCCTCCTCACCTTTATCGTCGAAACAGCGCGGAAGGGGCTGTCCATACAGAGATATAAAGGTCTGGGCGAAATGAACCCCCAGCAGCTCTGGGACACCACCATGGATTCTGATAAGCGGACATTGCTCCAGGTGAGCATCGAGGACTCTGTGCAGGCAGACCAGATATTCACCATCCTCATGGGCGATCAGGTTGAACCCAGGAAGGAGTTCATCGTGAAGCACGCCCTAGAAGCGAGGAATATCGACATATAGATGTAGGATGCAGTACAGTAAAGTTTTAGAAGTGTGAAGTAAAGTTTTGCGTCTCGCCGTATCCTAGAATTTATAGCCCCTCTTTTTTTGTTCACCTGAGAACCCACAGTTAGGTGGTCCTGCAACTGACAATAACTTTATCCCCTACCATGCATGCCAAGGTCGAGATGAAAATTCATGCCAGTCGTTGTCCGGTCCTCACAGCGTGATCACCGCGATGTCAGTTATTTTTGGTATTCAATAGAAATGAGGTCTCTTTCCTCGGAATGATGGTTTTGTCCAGGAGTATGCATGGCCACTGATATGCGAATAAGGTGGACTTGTGGGCGAGAATACACCGACAATGAGGCACGTTTCAAAGAGTTGCAACTATGAAGACTTCCAAAAGAAACAAGTAGAGCTAAAGATTTAAATGACTTTCTGGCGCACCAGCAAAAATAAAAAACGTGCCTGACGCATATCAGTGGGTTAATTTCTGGTCAGGCGGCACGAGTTAAATATTATTTATTCGCTTTCTTAAAGTATTCAGGATAGTATTTTTCAATACACTCTGGACATATGCTATGTGTAAATAAAGCCCCGCTATGTTCACTAATATAACTTTCAATTTGTTGCCATTGATTTGATTCGTTTCGTATTTTCTTGCAATGTGAACAAATTGGTAATAGACCTTTCAACAGATTTACTTCTTGACGCAGTACATAAGTTTGTTTTGAGACGCGCCTAATCAAAACAACAAAGAGCACGAATACGGTGATTCGAATAATGCAATTAATGCTTGCTTCAGTATATGTCCATGGAATAGTCCAAAATGCAATATTGAAATAAAGTCTAATTAACGGTAGCGCAATGGCAAGTATGAGGCCCCATAGTATGCCACTGTACCACGTTGCTAACGAAATGGGAATCAAAAAAGTAACTGGAAATTGGATATACGGACCGGAATAATAATCTGCAATTAACAAAATTATTGAGAATCCAATCCAAAATAATGGTAAATATTTATGCTCCTCTTCAAGCCAAGCCTGCAATTTCATGATAATCTCCTATAATATTTTGTTTCCTGTACCCTCTAATACTCTTTGTTAAGATACATCATCTTTGGGTCATTTTTTGGTGAAATAGCATATTGAGTCAAGAAATACATAATAGAAAGTAGAATGTCTGTCGGATGAATCTTTCTGACAATTATCATTTGTACTCTGCACAATTATATCAGAGTCCAAAAGCGTGGTATACAGGAAGGAAGATTGGGGCAGCATCCTTCCTTCGTGAATAAGTGCTTGATGAGTTGCAGGTGGATGCCCCCCGCTGACTTTGTCAGCGGGGTGGACCCTTTAATTAATGTCTGTAATGTCCATAATGCCCGTGCACAAATTGTTGATGAGGTATTATTTTATAGTGCCAAGGGTGACCATTCCAGCTGCGACTTGCGTAATATCCTCTCCACCCTGGATTTACATGACGGTAAAAAGCTGGCACACCACCCCTATAGTAACCCCATCCATGATCGTAGTAACGTGAACGGTACCAATAGCCTCCCCATGGACGCCACCACCAACCACTCCAGAAAAAGAGATCCACTGAAACGGCAGGAGCAACATAAACACCTGTTGCACCAGGCAGCGCTACCATAGCTGGAGGTGTCTGAACTACAATGGGTGGTGGCAAAGCAACTCCAACCCCTACGCTTACCGTTCCCATTGTTGGCACAGGAACTACAAAGGTTAACGCTAGCAGAATTATGCCATAACGCAACTTTTTCATTTTCTTACCTCCTATAAGATGTTTCCTTATCTCAATTTTTTAGACTAGGAGGCACAAGAAAAGGTTACAGTGCTGCTAATGGTTATCCTTAGCAGGATCACGTTTATGATAACCAATCTGGTGTAACCTTTTATGTGTCTCCGCCGTCTAAAATGCAGAAAAGGAGGTTCGCATGAAAAAAGTATTAGTTGGGTCGTTTTTGGGTTTTCTGTTGGTGTTTCTTGCGTCATACAGCTCTTATGCTGAGATGTGCGGTTGCATGGGTGAAATGGAGAAGGGTATGCACGGAGGAGGTATGCCGATGATGCATGGCCCTCAGCATCGTGGAATGGAAATGAGAGGGGCTGAGCATCGCATATGGGGACATTTGAAAAACCTTGGTCTCGATGAACAACAGAAAACGGCAATAAGAGAAATCGTCAGTGGGACGATGAAAGATACTATCAGAAAGAGAGCAGATATCCGAATAGCAAGAATTGAGCTACACGATATCCTTGGTAAAGACCCCGTGGACATGGGAGCAGTCGAAGGAAAGCTGAAACAGATAGGAGCGATGCAAACTGATTTGCGCCTCTCCCATATAAAAGCAAGAGAAGAGATTAAGGCAAAGCTGACACCTGAACAGCGAAAAAAGTTTAATGAAAGTTTTAGGGAACACGGGAAATGGATGCAAGAAGGCATGGGAAAAATAAGGACATGCGAGAAAAAAGAGAAAAAGAAGTCTGCAAAATAGATGTTGGGATATCGTTGTTTTTCGGGTTGAACTAGGTTACACATTGAGCCAACGCTTTACAGAGGGGGACAGGCAGTCCCCCCTCTGTAATTAGTTTTAGAGAAACCACTTCCGCGGAGACAGAGTCATGGATGGAGTCATCTGACGAATAGGAATATTAGAAAAAGTGAGATAATGGAAGTCCGAGGAAGAAATGGAATACGGCAACCCTGCTGCAAAAGGCTCTGGATTAACCGCAGCCAACTGCCTTCTGTGTCTTTTGATTGTTCTTTTGATGGAGGTTCCTCCCAGCATTTCACACTGAAGAAGTCTCTGAGGCCTAATCTTCTGATCACAAGCATTGGCGTGCGACAAATCTTAACCTCTTATGTTATGGGGCGAAGTCCTTGATAACGAAAATATGCAGCTCGTGTTGACTCCTGTGAGAAATCATATGTCCAAGTCTAGAATTGCGTTGACAGATATGATACGCGCAAATACTGACTCCTACAACTTAGCCACGCTTGCTTCCCAAAAGATCAGCCCTGAGCTTAGAAAGAAAATAGGGACACTTCCCATTTGCGGTGTCTTGATTGATGCTTCGCGCTGGGATTTGATTAATTGAGGATTAAGATTCTTCTGCTAAGGACACAGAAGATCATTACAAAAAGGCGACTCCTATTTCATTTTGGAAGGCAATTTAATTTTCCTGCCCGCGACCATGAACACGCCCCTGCCGAGATGATGGATCGTCCGAGGGTCTTTCTTTAATGGATCAATCCATGCCTTGAGCACCTCAAGGATAAAGAAGTTGTACTTCTCCACCATCCGTGCATCCACGACCCTGCATTCAAGATTCGCATAACATTCAGCAATAAGCGGCGCCGCCACGCGGGAGGCGGGAATAGGAGTGAGACTGAAGGCCTCGAACTTGTCAACGCGCCGTCCTGAGGTGTTGCCGCAGCCTACCACCTTCTCTGCCAGTTCCACTGTTGGGATATTGATAACACACTCCCTGGTGGCCTTCAGGATGCTGAATGTCTGATTCCGGTTGCTTATCACACAGCCCACGGTGGGCGGCTCGAACTCCATCATTGTATGCCACGACATGGTCATGATATTCGGCCGGCCTTTTAGGACCGTGGTAACCATTACAACAGGACCTGGCTCCAGCAGTTGGTAGACACGGGACAAGGGAAACGTTCTTTTCCGAATCCTGGGTCCCTCAGTTGATTTCAAAGATACCTCTTTCTGATCAAGGATTACCTCCCATTTCCTACTCTACCAGTAATTGTCCCCTGGATCAAAAGATTCTTCATTCGGCCCTGGAACGTCATTGCATAAAGAGGTCAAAAGATTCTAGAATCAATTAAGATTACAGCGAATCGTTTTTGTATCCCACAAGAAAGAATTCATGATATGGACAAGGAATCAAAAGATCGGCCTAACCGTCTCATCAATGAAAAAAGCCCTTATCTTTTGCAGCACGCATACAACCCCGTGAACTGGTATCCGTGGGGAGAAGAGGCATTCGCAATCGCGCAGCGGGACAACAAGCCGGTCTTTCTCTCCATAGGGTATTCCACCTGCCACTGGTGCCACGTGATGGCTCATGAATCCTTTGAAGATGCGCAAGTAGCCAAACTGATCAACGATGCTTTTGTTCCTGTAAAGGTTGACAGGGAAGAGCGTCCGGACATAGACCAGATCTACATGACCGCCTGCCAGATGATGACCGGGCGGGGTGGCTGGCCTCTCACGATAATCATGACGCCGGACAAGAAACCCTTCTTTGCAGCCACTTATATCCCCAAGGCTGGCAGGTTCGGATCCATGGGGCTTCT
>DASPUA010000366.1:0-2391 GCA_035623135.1 Thermodesulfovibrionales bacterium
GGGATCCCCTCCTGCTTCAGTTCTTCGTGGGCGGCCAGTGTTTCATGGAGCGTGATGCCAGCGGCAACCACGGTAACGGCGTCTTCGTTGCTGCTCCTCAGTACCTTGCTCCCCCCTATTGGAAATTCCTCATTACCGGCATAGAGGATCGGGGTGTCTTTTCTGGTGGTGCGCAGATACACGATTCCTTTATGGTGTGCTGCTTCTTCCACCAGTTTCTCGGTGGATACCGCATCAGAGGGATACAACACCACACTATGCAGGAGGGTCCTGAACATGGCGATGTCTTCGAGGCCCATCTGGGATGAGCCGTCCTCGCCTATGGAAACTCCTGCATGGGAACCGCAAAACTTGATGTTCGCGTCAGAGTATTGGCTCATTCGTATCTGGTCAAAGGCGCGTGTGAGAAATGCCGCAAAGGTCGAGACAAAAGGGACCTTCCCTCTGCGCGAAAGGCCTAATGCAGCGCCCACCATGTTCTGCTCAGCGATATACATTTCAAAAAAATGGCCGGGATGTGCATCCCTGAATATCTCGGCAAAGGTGGAATTGCTCACCTCGGCATCAAGGACCACAATACCAGGAAACTGGGGGAAGATGCGTGCCAGGGCATTCCCGTACGCGTGGCGTGTGGCAACAGGTTTGTCAATTGTATACCTGGGGACACCTGCATCTACCGAAGGTCGCGTGTCAGGCTTAAGGTCAGTTGGTTTTGCAATCTCACCGCGAACAGACGTATCCACAGGACCCAATTCCTCAAGTGCGCGGCCCAGTTCTTCCTTTTTAAGGGCCTTGCCGTGCCAGCCGTTCTTGTCCTCGATAAAAGAGACGCCTTTGCCTTTTATTGTCTTGGCGATGAGCATGACCGGTTTTTCTCTTACCATAAGGGCCCTTTCGTACGCAGCGAGGATTTCGGACATAGAGTGCCCGTTGATCACAAACGTTTCCCATCCAAAGGACGAGACCCTCTGTTCATACACAGAGAGATCATGGCCGTACATGGTCTCTCCCCTCTGTCCGAGACGGTTCACGTCCATTACGCCCATGAGATTGTCTAACTTATAATATGAGGCGATCTCGAGTGCCTCCCACTGGGAGCCCTCAGCCATCTCGCTGTCTCCCAGGAGCACATAGGTTCTGTAGGGGAGCTTGTCCAGATACTGTGCGTTCAAGGCCATCCCGAGACCGACCGAGAGGCCCTGCCCAAGGGAACCTGTCGATGCCTCGGTGTAAGGAAAGGCTGTAGTGGGGTGCCCCTCCAGAGGGCTGCCGAATTTTCGCATGGTCATCAGTTCCTCTTCGGTCACTTTACCTGCAGCTGCCCATAGGGCATAGAAAAGGGGTGATGCGTGGCCTTTGGAAAAAATGAGGCGGTCATTGTTTGGATGGCCCGGTCTGTCCAGATCGAACCTAAAAGTCCCTCCAAATATGAGTCCTGTCATAAGGTCAGCTGCAGAGAGGGAGGAGGTGGGATGTCCTGACCCCGCCTGTGTGGTCGAGACAAGACAGAAGTAACGAATGAGCCGTGCAATTTTCTCTAACTGTCCTTTATCGGTCATACGATCTCTCTCCTTGTTGTGCCAACATCACCTCAATTCTATCAAGTTCAGGGGCGTTGTCAACCTGATGGGCAGGGAGATGAACCCGTATGAAGGGAGCTTTATGTGAACAAGAGCTCTATCTTACACAAGACCTCATAGAATTTATTGAGATAGCAGATGTCGGTAAATTTCTCCACCCAGATCACCGCCGATATGCCCTAGCACCAATCTGGAAACATATGGCTTACTTACGCAAAAGGACGTGATATCGCATTGTACCACAGGAGAGATTGCCAGGGGAGTGTCCTTCTGTTTGTCGTATCTTCTTGCACATGTCGGCACGGATTGGTAGAATGGCACAGAACGATAGTGGTGTTATGAAACTGCGTTTTACAAGAACCAACGCATTAATGGATGAGGCCATTGATCAGCTCATTGAGCTGGCAGGGGGTATCCATTCGCCTGAGCTTATCCGCGAGATGATCATCGCTGCGCTCATGGCAGGCCAGGAAGAAAAAGAGGATAAGGCAGACCTGAAATTGATGAACACCACGCTGAAAGAGATGCGCTTTACCTCGAAAATATTTGGCCCCTATAAGAACGTGAGAAAGATTACGGTCTTCGGGTCTGCCAGAACAGAGCCGGATGATGAGGTATACAAGATGGCGCGCCTTCTCGGGAGAAGGATCGCTGAAGCGGGTCATATGGTAATCACCGGAGGAGGGCCTGGTATCATGCAGGCAGTGAATGAAGGCGCCGGCCCTCAATACTCCTTTGGGGTGAACATCAGGCTTCCTTTTGAGCAGAAAACCAACCCTGTGCTTGAAGGGAATCCCCGCCTCATTGTGTA
>DASPUA010000367.1:0-5649 GCA_035623135.1 Thermodesulfovibrionales bacterium
CATAGTGGCCACCTTGCCAAGGGCGCTCCTTGCTCTGCCTGCCACGATCCTCACGGGGTATATCTCACGTCGTCTTTGGCGCTGGCTGCGACGGGATCTCACACGCATCTCATTAACTTTGATGCGAGTATTGTATTGCCAAAGCAGGGCAGCAAGTATCCTGTCTTCATCGATAACGGTACTTTTTCAGGAAGCTGCACACTCGTCTGCCACGGCAAGCTGCATGATAACTTATCATATCCATAGGAAATTCCCTCATGGGA
This sequence comes from Thermodesulfovibrionales bacterium, assembly GCA_035623135.1. Lineage (GTDB taxonomy): Bacteria > Nitrospirota > Thermodesulfovibrionia > Thermodesulfovibrionales > UBA9159 > DASPUA01. The sequence continues at coordinate 264 of DASPUA010000367.1, forward strand.
CACAGCGTTGTGTTGCTTTTAGATACTGTCAATATGATTACATGTTCCTGATATTTTGAAGGTCCACGCTTTCGGGAGCAATTTCAGACCTTTCAAAAAATCAGGTGATTCTGCTAAGATAATGCCCATGTTGAGATGGAAAATTTGTCTTTATGGAGTTTCGTTCATCCTGATGGCGTGCGATATCCTTCTGCTTAATACGCCGGCAGTACCCCAGGAAAGCTGTAGCGCGAGTGCATGTCATGCGAGGCTCTTTCAAGGCAAAATCCACCCGCCGGCTGAACAGTCATGCGAGAGCTGTCACGAAGCGCAGGGGGTGCAGCACCCACAAGGAGGCAAAGCCTCCTTCAAGCTCATGCAGCAACCACCTGCACTCTGCGCCATGTGCCACCCTCCCTTTGGAACCAAGCGCACTCTCCATCCTCCTGTCAAGGATGGAATGTGCTTGTCGTGCCACAGTCCGCATGCGTCAAAAGAATCCAAGCTGCTCGTGCAGCCCCTCAAGGACCTCTGTCTGACCTGCCATCCGGATAAGGCAGACTTCAAATATCTCCACGGACCGGTCTCTGCAGGAGATTGTACCAACTGCCACTCACCCCACGAGTCCGACAACAAGGCCCTGTTGGTCAAAGAAGGAAGCGAGTTGTGTTTTACCTGCCATGTTGACATGCAAGAAGTGATGAAGCAGAAGGGTGTCCATCCTGCGCTTCTCTCCGGCTGTACGTCGTGTCATAATCCCCATGGCGCTCCATTCAAAAAGTTGCTCCCTGCGGAAGGGGAAAAGCTCTGTGCCCAGTGCCATCCCAAGATCACCGAGAAGGTCGAAAAGGCAAATGTAATACATGCGCCTATCAAGACAGAAACTGGGTGTGCCTCGTGCCATTCACCGCATGCAAGCAATAACGAAAAACTTTTAGTAAAGACGGGGAAAGACCTTTGTCTTGGCTGTCATAAGGACATCATCAAGAAGAATATGATGACACTCCATGGTCCTATTAACAATGGCGCATGCACGCCCTGCCACGATCCCCATGGTTCCCAATACTCAAAACTCCTCATAAAGGAATTTCCTGCAGGCGAATACACACCTTATACAGATAAAGAATATGAATTGTGCTTTAGCTGTCACAACAGGGATCTTCTCAGATTTCCTGACACTTCTTTTGCTACCGGGTTTAGGGACGGCGAAAGAAATTTACACTATCTTCATGTAAACAAAAAAGATAAAGGGAGGAGTTGTACGTTTTGCCATAATATGCATGGCAGCAGTAACCCAAAATTGATCGCTGACAGCGTACCCTTTGGCAAGTGGCAACTCCCATTGAAATTTGTGAAGACCGAGACAGGGGGGAGCTGCTCGCCGGGATGTCATAAACAATATAACTACGATAGAAAGACTCCTGGTAAAGCGCCAGAGCCGGTTAAACCAGAGGAAAAGAAGAAGTCCAGCTAGAAGGTATTAGTTTTTGCCGGGAACAATGAGTGAATTTTGTGCGTGCGCTCCAGCTCTCCAATCTCCATTTGGAAGTTGCTCTCCTTTAAATGAACATGTCTGCTGATCTTGTAGAGAATTCCGTAAAAAACCACAGGTGTAGCCTATGCCAGGTACCTCTGGGACCCTGTGTTTTGAAGGGTATTGAGGGCGTGGGAAAGGTCTGTGATGTCTGTTTCTGCCATGCCTGCAAGGTAGGTATCACTATGCCGGTTCCCTCACAGGAAGAACTGGAAAGGCTGTATTCCAGCGGCGTGTACCGATCGGAGGAAGGCAAGAGGTTCAACCCTGCCATCGAGTTGTTTATTCTGCGTTTAAGAAAAATGAGAAGAGGGAGGATAAAAAACTATATTGCCAGGGGCCGGATACTTGATATCGGTTGCGGAAGAGGGCTTTTCCTCAAGATTATGCGAGACGACGGATGGGAAGTTAACGGTGTAGAGTTCAGTGTTGAGCCTGCCTCAAATGTTTATGGGATACCGGTCATGAGTGGCGAGCCCACCTCATGGGGTTTTCCTGATGCCGCATTCGATGTGATCACGATGAACCATGTCCTTGAGCACCTCCTCCAGCCGAGGGAGATGGTTCACGAGTGCAGAAGGCTTCTGAAGAAGGGAGGGCTCCTCATGTGTGCGGTTCCCAATTTCCTGAGTCTCCAGTCCTCTATGGGAAAAAAGGTCTGGTTTCACCTCGATGTTCCTTACCACATTTATCATTTTTCCGAAGAAGGGCTGAGGGCAGTTCTCACGGAAAGCGGTTTTCGGATTGTACACACCAGGCGGTTTGACATTGAGATGGACCCCTTTGGATGGCTCCAGACACTGCTCAATATGAGCGGAATCAGAAAGAACCTCTTTTACGATATGCTTAAGAGGCCTGAACTGAGGCAAGCCGGAGGAAAGAATAAGAAAGCTATGGACATACTACTGACCCTTTTGCTCCTACCCTTTTATATTCCTCTCGCTCTCCTTCTTACCCTCTTTGAATCTTTCTTGCTGAAACGGGGTGGCACCCTCGAATTTCATGCAGTCAAAGAGTAGAGGACACGGAATCTGTCGACAGACGATATACTACCTTCCCGGGGGACTCCATATCCACCAGTCAAGAATGGACTGGATATTGAATATTTCAGCAAATGTTCCAATTGCCAAGAGAACCACATAAAAGATGAGACCCCCCATGATCAGGTACGCACCGTATTTGTCAAAAAAGCCAATTCTCTCGCTCAAGGATCGCTTTGGTGTTCCTGAAATGACATTTTCGCTCTTATTTTTCTTCATGTCCGAAGTGCGCTATGTTCCCATCTCCCAGCTTTTCAGATATTTTCTTTGCTCAGGAGTAAGGGTGTCGATTTTTATCCCCATGGCCCTGAGTTTGAGCCGGGCGATCTCCTTGTCGATCTTCTCAGGCACGCTGTAGACTTTCTTTTCGAGTTTGCGCGCGTTCCTGATCATGTGCTCAGCGCACAATGCCTGATTGGCAAAGCTCATATCCATGACTGCAGAGGGGTGCCCTTCTGCTGCCGCAAGGTTGATGAGACGTCCCTCTCCGAGGAGGTAGATCCTCTTACCGTTCCTGAGGGTAAATTCCTCCACGTAGTCCCTTATGACTCTTCTCGCCTTTGACATTTTCTTAAGGGACTGAATATCTATCTCCACATTGAAATGGCCAGTATTGCAGACAATGGCGCCATCCTTCATTTTGGGGAAACAGGATTTTGAAATGACATTGATGTCTCCTGTTGCGGTCACAAATATATCGCCTATCCGTGCCGCGTCCGCAATGGGCATTAGTTCATACCCATCCATGGTGGCTTCGAGCGCCCTCAGGGGGTCAATCTCGGTAATGATCACCCGCGCGCCGTGGCCTTTTGCCCTCATGGCAGCACCCCTTCCGCACCATCCGTATCCGCAGACCACGAATACAGAGCCTGCAATGAGTCTGTTGGTGGCCCGGATAATGCCGTCCATGGTGCTCTGTCCTGTACCGTAACGATTGTCAAACAGGTGTTTTGTATGTGCGTCATTCACCGCGATGATGGGATATGCGAGGGCGCCGTCTGCGGCCATGGCCTTAAGCCTGATCACACCGGTGGTGGTCTCTTCCGTTCCCCCGATAACACCCTTCAACAGATGGCGCGCGTCCTTGTGAAGCGTAGACACCACATCGGCACCGTCATCCATGGTTACCTGTGGTTTCAGGGACAGGGCGTCCCTGATATGTCTGTAGTATGTCCTGGTGTCTTCTCCCTTTATCGCAAAAACAGAAATGTCTGAATTCTTCACAAGTGATGCAGCCACATCGTCCTGCGTGCTCAGGGGATTGGATGCGCAGAGCGCGATTTCGGCGCCTCCTGCCTTAAGGGTCTCCATGAGGCTGGCGGTTTCTGTAGTCACATGGAGGCAGGCTGCAACCCGTATCCCTCTGAGAGGCCTCTCCTTTCTGAACCGTTCGGTAATACTTCTAAGCACCGGCATTTCGTGGGCTGCCCACTCTATCCGGAGTTTGCCCTTTTTTGCAAGAGTTATGTCCTTCACATCATGCTTAACCATTTAATCCTCCGATCACCAAATTATGAGCTATCAACTGTGAGCTATGAAAGTCCTGCTTCTTTTTTCAGTGTCTTTGCCTTGTCCGTTTTTTCCCAGGTGAACTCGCTCTCATTGCGGCCAAAATGACCATAGACTGCGGTTTTTTTATAGATAGGCCTCCTGAGATTCAGGGCGTCGATGATCCCCTTAGGGGACAAGGGGAAATTATCCCTTATGAGTTTAACAATGGTCTCCTGCGGCACCCTGCCTGTGCCGAAGGTGTCTACAAGGATAGAGACAGGATCGGGCAGGCCGATGGCATAAGCAATCTGGACTTCGACACGGTCGGCAATACCCGCTGCAACAAGATTCTTGGCTATATAGCGGGACATATAGGCGCCGGAACGGTCCACTTTGGTGGGGTCCTTTCCCGAAAAACAGCCGCCGCCGTGGCTGCCCACTCCGCCATAACTGTCCACGATGATCTTTCTCCCGGTGAGACCTGTATCACCCATTGGACCCCCCACTACGAAACGGCCTGTGGGATTTATATAATACTTTATATGCTCCTCATCAAAAAGATCGGGGGGAAGAACGGGTTTAATCACCTTTTCGATGATGTCCTCCTTCATCTCCTTCATGATTACATTTGGACTATGCTGGGTTGAAACTACCACGGTATCAATCCTGTGGGGAACCGCGTCACGGTACTCTATTGTTACCTGGGTCTTGCCATCCGGCCTGAGATATCCGAGGACGTCTTTTTTCCTCGCTTCGGTAAGTTTCATAGCGAGTTTATGGGCGAGCATAATGGGCATAGGCATCAACTCGGGTGTCTCGTTACATGCAAATCCGAACATCAACCCCTGGTCACCAGCTCCTCCCGGGTCAACACCTATGGCGATGTCCGAGGACTGTTCATGGATGGAGGTAATTACCGCGCATGTCTCATAATCAAAGCCGTATTTTGCTCTTGTATAACCGATGTCCCTGATGGTCTCTCTCACAATGGAAGGGATGTCCACATAACAGTTTGTGGTGATCTCTCCTGCGACGAAGGCAAGTCCTGTGGTGACAAGGGTCTCGCATGCAACCCTTCCCATCGGATCCTTACTCATAATGGAGTCCAATATGGAATCAGAGATCTGGTCAGCGATTTTATCTGGATGACCCTCTGTGACAGACTCAGAGGTGAAATAGTAGTTCTTTCTTGCCATAGTCAAACCTCCCAAAAAAGAATAGAATCAGATATTTTAATCTCTTTCCCCCAAAAAATGAAAGCAAAAAACACCACATCGACAGAGCCATTCGTGTTCAGGGTGAAGAGGGAAAAGGAAGGGAGAAGGAAGGCAGAAGCTAAGAT
>DASPUA010000368.1:0-2654 GCA_035623135.1 Thermodesulfovibrionales bacterium
ACGCGATAGCCGGTAGAAGAAAGTCGGATATCCGCGGCGCATTGCATAGGTTGCGGGAGAAGAGATGATGCGCAAATCCATCCTTCTGGTGGAAGACGAAGCAGTGGTGAGGGAGATGATTCGTGGTGCTCTTGAACGGGAGTATGACGTGCTGGAGGCATCAAAGTATTCCGAGGCCATTGACCATCTCAAAGACAGGATTGATCTTGCCCTTATTGACTATGCCCTGCCCGACCGCGATGGGTTCGAGGTATTAAGGGCGATACGGGAAGTGAAACCGGAGCTCCCTGCGATCATGATGACTGCATACAGCAGCGAAAATATCGTAATCAAGGCACTGAGGGTTGGCGCAACGGATTACATCAGGAAGCCTTTGAGCTTTGCATATCTTATGAAGCGATTATCGCAGATCCTTGGCGGGGATCTGGATGCACGATTGAATGAAGATGCACAAACGAGAGAAGAATTTATTATGGAAGGCGTCGCAGCGTATATCGAAGACAAATCCAGGGAAGAGTTGACCCTTGATCAGCTCGCTGCCATGGTGTGCATGAACAAGTTTAAGTTCTGCAGGGCATTTAAGAGAAAGTTCGGGCAAAGCTTTGTGTCATATCTCAGCAGTATAAGGGTTAAGAAAGCGGCAAAACTCCTCAGGGAGCATCGCGACCTCAACATCACCGAGGTTGCCCTTGCGGTGGGATATGGAAATGTGGGACATTTCGGAAGGGTCTTCAGGACAGTATACGGTGTATCACCCACGGAATATCGCCGGTGCCCCCAGGACGAACGGGACCGCCAATAATAAATCAGCCTTTGTCAGCCGGGACAGCAGTTTCGGTCACGTCATCCTTGAAGACTCTCTTTGCGCCTATGAAGCGTTTAAAATAATATGGGGCATCGAGACTGTCGATGGAGACCTTCCTGTTTCTGGAGGAGGCATGTATGAAAAGGTTGTTTCCCAGATAGATCCCCACATGGGAAGGAAACGAGGCATATGTCCTGAAGAATACAAGATCACCCATGGAGAGTTCCTCTTTGCTTACTGACTCACCCATATGGAATTGTTCGCGGGCCGTTCTCGGGAGCGGCACTTCCAGGAGGCCGAACACCTTCTGGACATATCCGGAACAGTCGATTCCCATAAAGGTGCTTCCTCCAAAACGGTAGGGTATATTCAACATCTTTTTGGCAAAAAGCACCAAACGGTCTTTCACATTCAGGGAATTGAGATCAGGGGATTCGGTCATCGCATGAAGATCATCGGAAATGTTCTCGGCGACCACTGATGGAGCAGGTTTTGCGTCTTCCGGCTCAACCCATACCTCCAGGAGAAGCTTTTGTCCAGGTCTCAGATCATATGAATCGAGCTCGTTGATCTCCATTAGTTCATCCGGGGATGTGTTAAACTTTCTTGAGATCTTTACCAGGGTGTCACCTTTCCTGACCGTATAGGTCTTCGGGCCTGCCTGTTTGACGATGAGCTTCCGGCCAGGTTTGAGTCTGGCTGACTTTTCGATGTTGTTTAATTCCTTCAGGTCATTTATCGAGAGAGCATACTTTCTTGAGATGGAGGCGAGGGTCTCACCCTTTCTGACCGTATGGTAGTGGGTTCCCTCCGGCGAGGGAGATGTTTCTGCGGTCGAAATTATTGTGTTGTGCGCAATCTGGTTTTCATGAGGTTTTTTGGGTTGCTGGGCAAGGGTTTTTCCCTTGATTTTTCTTTCGTTCACACCCTTGGAAGGAATTGTTAAGGATGAGCCAGGTCTAAGTGTGGAGGAATCGAGATCATTGGCTTCGCGAATCTTCTGTACGTCGACCTTGAATTTTCTCGAAATCTTGTTAAGGGTGTCGCCTTTCTTGACAATATAGGTCTGTTCAGCATCTGCACCCCCTCCACAAAGAAGCAAAATAAATACACAGGCAATCCAGAAAGCAATGACCCTCACTGCTCCTCCCTGCGTGTTGCGGTCTATAGCGCCTCCTCCCTTGCGAGATCCTTTAGGGTTGGCAATTCTGCAAGGTCTTTTAGTCCAAAATATTGCAAGAAATCCTTTGTGGTTCCGTAGAGAAGCGGTTTGCCGGGCGCCTCCTTCTTGCCCATTATCTTTATCAAATTCCTCTCGAGGAGCGTCTTAATTACCCCGTCGGAATTTACCCCCCTGACCTGTTCCACCTCTGTCTTGATTATGGGCTGCTTATACGCGATAATCGCGAGCGTCTCAAGCGCTGCAATGGATAATCTCGTGGACTCAGAACCCGCCAGTTTTTTTACCCATGGAGCATATTGAGGACTGGTGATCATCTGATAGCCGTTGGCTATCTCCGTAATAAGAATGCCCCCGTCCCTTGCACGGTATTCCTCAATAAGCTCTTTCATGAGCCGTTGAATCTCGGGCTCGTCCAGCTCGGTAATGGTCTTAAGGGTTGATGCAGTTAAAGGCTCACCAGAGAGTAACAATAGAGCCTCTAACAGCGATTTATTTTTCCTATCTTCCATATAAGACTGGTACCAATATAGCAGAAATGCCAAGAGATTTCAATTATTATTTAACCTATTACTTGAAGCCGTGTTCCTCATGTGGAAAAAGCCCCTTCTCAACCTCCTTTCTGTAAGTGGTCATTGCTTCCAGTGCGACTTTTCTGAGGTCTGCATA
>DASPUA010000369.1:0-2953 GCA_035623135.1 Thermodesulfovibrionales bacterium
GCTCCCTGGAAATACTGAGCTTTTCGATCTCGAGGTCTCGTATTCCCTTGACCTTTCCCAAAAGGTCATCCTGTATGGTAAGGAGTTCCACAGATGCCCTTCTCGAAGGCTTCGCAATAAAATCAACCGCACCAAGTTCCAGGGCCTTGAATACCATGGTTGAGTCGGAATGGGAGCTCACCATCACCACAGGAGTTGGTCGCTCCTTCATGAGCCACCGGAGAAAACCGAAGCCGTCCATTTCGGGCATCTCAAAATCCAGGGTAATGACGTCAGGCTTCAGACGAATGGTCTTTGCCATGGCCTCAATCCCGTCAGACGCGATTCCCACCACCTCGATTCCCCCATCCCTCTCAAGCATTCCCTTGATGGTCTGCCTGCTGTACGCAGAGTCATCCACAATCAGGACGTGTATCTTACCGGACATGTGCGGTACGCTCCTGGAGAATGGGTTTTTGGTACACCATGTCGTTTTTAAGGTGCCTGAGGGCAAACGAGGTGGAAATGTTCATCAGAGATTCTGCGTGGCCAAGGAGCAGATAGCCGCCCTCCACAATGGTGTCATAAAAGGTGTCCACTACCTTTTTCCTCGCGTGCTGGTCAAAGTAGATCAGGACATTCCTGCAGAAAATTACATCCATCTTTCCCATAAATCTCGCCTTGAAGGGATCCATAAGATTCAGACAGCTAAAACTCACGAGGCGTTTTACCTCCTCTGATATGGTGAAAGAGCCGTTTTCTTCTGTGAAGTATTTGTCAACAAAAGAGTTCCCCGTGGACCTGAAGGAGTTCTTCCTGTACACCCCGCGCCTCGCGATAGTCAATACCCTTTGATTGATATCGCTCCCGAGTATCTCGATATCCCATCCATAGAGGTACCCAAATTCCAGGACGAGCATTGCGATGGTATAGGGCTCTTCTCCGGTGGAACATCCCGCGGACCATATCCGTATTCTTTTTGTGTCCTTGTTCGTTTCTCTGAGCTCAGGCAGTATCTCATCGCTGAATGCCTTCAACTGGTTCTGTTCCCGGAAAAAAAATGTCTCATTCACGGTGAGGAGGTCTATGACGCACGTGAGCTCCTCGTCCCTCTTCCTGTCGTAAAGGAGAAAGCGGTAGTAATCCCTGAAATCATCCAGCTGATGGAGCTTCAATCTCCTTGAGAGCCTTCTCTCCAGGAGGAACTTTGCCCCGTCATCAAAGAAAAGCCCGCAATACTCTTTTATCAGATCTCTGAGGAGCCTGAACTCAACCTCTCTGAGGGGTATCGCCTCTTCCTTATCGAACATCGAAATGCTCCTCAATCACCCTTCTCACCGCAGGGTCTTCTTCCCTGTCGTAGCACTTCTCGATCTCGTTTCTTACCTGTTCATTTACCCTGACACTGAGGGCCCTTACCGCTGCAGTCCTTGTGGCCCAATCAGGGTCATTGAGATACGGAAGAATAATCCCCTCGCTTCCCTCAAAAGAGGAAAGCGCCCGTATGGCCGTTCTTTTTATTTCCCTTTCCTGAGAGTTGAGCATCCTTATAACCGCACCCTTAGCATCGTCGCCTCCCAGCTTGCCCAAAGATTCGATGGCAGTTGCCACCACAAACCCGTTACGGTCATCGAGCACATCGATAAGATGGTTCACAGCTCCCCTCTCCCCTATCATTCCCAGCGAACGGGCTGCGGAAACCCTTACGGTATCATCAGAATCGGTGAGAAGGAGAAGAATGAGAGGCTCCACCACCCTGTCGCTTCCCATAGAGCCGAGACTCAGGGAGGCAGAGGCCCTTATCTGGGCTTTTTCATCAGTGAGGGCGAACACGAGGTATTTAATGGATTCGTCCGTCTTCATGGAAGAAAGTGCCTCAACCACCGCCTGCCTGACAGAAACATCCCCGTCCTTAAGGGCAAAACCAAGGGCACTCACACTCTCCATTGCCCCCAGTCTGCCGAGGAGCAGGGCGGCATTTTTCCTGAGTATGGAGCTCTTGTCTTTCAGATAATTGATGATTTCCTCCACCGCGATACCTTCCCCGAGATTGCTCAGTGCGGCAATGGCCGCCTCCTGGACATCCTCATAGGAGTCAGAGAGCAGCTTCTTTATGGAAACCGCGGCCCTCGGATCGCGAATGCCCGAAAGACCCATGGCAGCGAGTGCCCTTACATGACCATCCCCGTTGTCAAGGAGGGTTTCAAACACAGGATAATACAGAGGAGATGCCACATCCACCGCAACCTCAGTGATGAATCTCCTCTGATACAGGCTATCAGCCTGAAACAGGGGGAGGAGGGACTCAGGCTTGTTTTTTCCTATGAATATGAGTGCGCGTTTTACATCTTCGACCAGACTTTCTTCAGCGGAGAGCTCAAGGAGGGGACCAAGTGCGCGCTCATCCTGCATGAGTCCGAGAAGGAGTATCGCAGTCACCCTCACATCGTCTTTTTTGGACCATGCATGGGATACCAGTTTTTCGATGATCTCAGGCCCGCAGAGCGCATGCATTGTCCCTGAAATAAAATCAGCAGAGACGCCTTTATGGTAGAAGACACCTATGGTTCTCACGGTCTCTTCCTGGATCGTCTTGGACGGGTCTGTGAGAAAGGGGATAATGTGCTGCAGGGTTTCGGGTGCTGACAAATGGCCGAGCCCCTTGAGCGCCGGCTCCCTTAGTGCCTTCACCGAAAGGGCACGAAGAAGGGCGGGTATTGCCTTCTTATCCCCTATCCTTCCAAGCGCGTCGGCAGCAGGAAACGCGGTCCACAGATCGCCGCCTTCCAGTATTTCTATGAGGGCATCCACTACCGACAGATCTCCCATCTGGCCAAGATGCTCCACTGCGGATGCCCTCACATTGTCATCCTCATCTTTCAATGCCCTTAACAACAGGGGCGACGCCCTTCTATCTTTTACTTCTCCTATAACGTCAATAATGAATTTTCTCACATCCCTGTTCGGGGTATGA
>DASPUA010000370.1:0-2185 GCA_035623135.1 Thermodesulfovibrionales bacterium
TTACGTTAGTCTTGATGAGGGAGGAGTAGTGATGCAGAAGAGAGTACCGGTGACGCCTGAGGGTTTTCAGAAGCTCCAGGAAGAGCTCGATAGACTTATTAAGGTGGAGAGACCGAAGAATATTCAGGCCATTGCTGAGGCCCGTGCGCACGGCGACCTTTCGGAAAACGCTGAGTATCACGCTGCCAAGGAACGACAGTCCTTTCTCGAAGGGAGGATACAGGAGCTCCAGGGAAAGTTGTCCCTTGCCGAGGTGATCGACCCGTCAAAGATAAACCAGTCAAGAGTTGCCTTTGGTGCAAAGGTGAAGGTCCTGGATACCGAGGCAGGTGAAGAATATACCTTTATCCTTGTTGGCGCGGAAGAGGCGGACGTAAAACAGGGGAAAATATCGATCAGCTCTCCGGTGGCCAGGGCATTGCTCGGGAAAGAGATTGGGGACACGGTGACCATTAAGGCGCCTGCGAGGACCATGGAATATGAAATCCTAGAGATAAGCTTTGAGTAGATATTTCACTGCAAAAATAGCAGATAACAGGCCGCTCAATGACGAATACAACCTTCTCACCTTTTCGCCGCTGACACACACCCAAGAACCTCAGCCAGGTCAATTCTATATGATAGGCACTTCCGGGAAGTCCGACACCCGCTCTTCCATGGAAAATATCCATGATCCCCTTTTGAAGAGACCATTCAGCCTTTTCAGGCAGACAAGGAGGGGGCTCCAGATACTCTTCAGGATAAGGGGCAGGGGGACTACAATGATGAGGGAACTGAAAAAGGGTTCTCTTGTGGACGTCCTGGGACCTCTGGGGAATTCTTATCCCATTCCTTCAAAAAACAAAACGCCCTTGCTTATTGCGGGAGGCATTGGAATTGCGTCACTCTTTTATTTTGCGGAAAGGCTCTCAAGAGTGAAGAAGAATGCGTACATCTCATACGGTGTGCGGTCCGAACGTGAGCTTTTCATGGTTAATGAATTGAAGAAATTTGCGAAAGATCTCTCCATAAGCACTGACGACGGCTCCTGCGGTGAAAGGGGATGCGTTACTGATGTGGCGGGCGGCCTTCTCTCCCATACCCCTTCGTTAAGCACAAGCAGCGTGATATATGCATGTGGTCCGAGGAAGATGCTTGAAGCAGTATCAGAAATGGCAAAGCAGCGGAAGATTGAAGCGTATCTCTCGATGGAGGAAGTTATGGCATGTGGAGTGGGTGCATGTCTCGGATGTGTGGTGAAGACAGTCAACGGATACAAAAGGGTGTGCAAGGAAGGGCCAATATTTGACGGAAATGAAATAGTGTGGTAACTGAATCAGGGCATAGGGTTCAAATGGTGAAGATCGAAGGCAGAACAGTATGGACTTAAGTGTTGAAATCGGAAAATTGAAGCTCAGGAATCCTGTGATGACCGCGTCAGGGACCTTCGGTTATGGCGAGGAGTATTCGGAATTCATAGACCTGAACAGACTTGGTGCAGTGGTGGTGAAGGGACTCTCTCTTCAGCCCAAAGAAGGAAATCCTCCGCCCCGCATTGTGGAGACGGCCGGAGGGATGCTCAATGCCATCGGACTCCAGAACATTGGGATAGAGCGCTTCATTCAGGAGAAACTTCCTTTCCTTAAACAGTTCAATACCCCCGTCATAGTGAATTTTTTTGGGGACAGCGTTGAAGAGTACGCGAGGGCGGCTGAAAGGCTCAGCATGAGCACCGGAATACACGGCCTGGAGATGAACATATCGTGTCCGAACAAGCAGGCTGGATGGTGTATTTTCGGTACTGACCCCAAGGTGACCTTTGAGGTGGTGAGTGCGGTCAGAAAGTCCACGGATCTTACTCTTATCGTAAAGCTTTCGCCCAATGTGACGGATATAGGGGTTATGGCGCGGGCAGCTGAGGACGCTGGCGCTGATGCGGTTTCTCTCATAAACACCATTACCGGGATGGCTATCGACATCGAGGCAAGAAGACCGAGGCTTGCGAATATTACCGGTGGCCTGTCCGGACCTGCGGTGAAGCCTGTGGCATTGAGGATGGTATGGGAGGTATCCAGAGCAGTGAGGATCCCCATTATTGGCATGGGGGGAATAATGAATGGGCGTGATTCGATAGAATTTATTCTTGCAGGGGCCACAGCAGTGGCAGTGGGTACCGCGCATTTCATAAATCCTGTTTCCTCTGTTC
>DASPUA010000371.1:0-4226 GCA_035623135.1 Thermodesulfovibrionales bacterium
CCTATGGTTTGGACAAGAAGAAGGAGGAAAAGATTTCCGTATACGACCTGGGTGGAGGGACCTTCGATATCTCAGTGCTCGAGATAGGGGAAGGGGTAATAGAGGTCAAATCCACCAATGGCGACACATATCTTGGCGGCGACGACTTTGATCTCAGGGTCATGGACTGGATGGTGGAGGAGTTCAAGAAAGACCAGGGCATAGACCTGAAGCAGGACAGGATGGCACTTCAGCGGTTGAAGGAGGCAGCAGAGAGGGCAAAAATCGAACTTTCAACTGCCACGGAGACGGAAATAAACCTTCCGTTCATTACCGCGGATGCAACAGGGCCAAAGCACCTGCTCATGAAGCTCTCAAGGGCAAAACTGGAACAGCTTACCGGAGACCTTATAGAAAAGACGATTGAACCATGCAAATTGGCCCTTGCTGATGCAGGTCTTTCAGCCAAAGACATTGATGAGGTGATACTAGTAGGTGGCCAAACCCGCACGCCGAAGGTCCAGCAGGTGGTGCAGTCCTTCTATGGCAAGGAGCCGAACCGGACAGTGAATCCGGATGAGGTAGTAGCAGTCGGTGCCGCGATCCAGGGTGCTGTGCTCAAGGGCGAGGTCAAGGAAGTCCTTCTCCTGGATGTCACCCCCCTCTCCCTGGGTATTGAAACCCTCGGCGGCATCTTCACCAAAATTATTGAGAGGAACACTACCATCCCGACAAAGAAGAGTCAGATATTTTCGACCGCTTCTGACAATCAACCTGCGGTCACTATCAAGATCCATCAGGGTGAAAGAGAGATGGCTGCGGATAACAAGCTGCTTGGGGTATTTGAGCTCGTAGGGATTCCCCCTGCGCCCAGAGGTGTGCCCCAAATAGAGGTTTCCTTTGACATCGATGCCAACGGTATACTCCATGTCTCTGCCAAGGACATGGGCACGGGGAAGGAACAGTCCATAAGGATAACTGCTTCCAGCGGACTCTCAGATGACGAGATCAAGAAGATGACACGTGACGCAGAGTCCCACGCGGACGAGGACAAAAAGAAGAAACAGTTGGCAGAAGCGAGGAACGAGGCTGACACTCTTGTATACACCGTAGAAAAGTCCCTAAAAGAATACGGGGACAAGGTGACAGAAACCGAGAAAAGGGAAATTGAAGAGGCCCTGGAACGATGCAGGAAGGTGAAAGAGACGAGCCAGGATGCTGCGGAGATAAAGAGCGCAGTTGAAAACCTCACAAAGGCGTCCTATAAGATCGCTGAACACATTTATAAGGCTGCAGGCGCAGGCGCGGGTGCTCAGACTGCAGGGCCGGAAGCACAGGCAAAACCCGAAGAGGACGTGGTTGAGGCAGAATTCGAGGATGTGAATAAGAAGGAGAAATGAGAGATTACTACGAGATCCTTGGCGTTCCGAGAAATGCGACTGAGGCAGAAATAAAAAAGGCGTTCAGGGGACTTGCACTCAAACACCACCCTGACAGAAACCAGGGCAACCGGGAGGCTGAGGAGAAGTTCAAGGAGATAAATGAAGCATACTCCGTTCTGAGTGATGGTGAGAAAAGGACTCATTACGACAGATACGGATCAACAGAGGGCATGGGCGCTGGATTTGGTGCCTTCACCGGAGCAGGTTTCGGCGATATCTTTGAGGATATCTTCGGAGACTTTTTTGGGTTCAGTGGCCAGCGGCGGTCAAGGGCTGCAAAGGGAACCGACCTCAGGTATGACCTCGATATCACCCTCGAAGAGTCAGCTTTTGGCACTGAAAAGACAATTGAGGTACCGAGGTGGGAGACATGCTCAGCATGTAGCGGCTCTGGTTCAAAGCCAGGCAAAGGTCCGGTCATCTGCACCCAATGCAAAGGTGCCGGCCATGTGAGGTTTCAGCAGGGCTTTTTCAGCGTTTCCAAGACATGCAGCTCCTGCCACGGAACAGGGAAGATCATCACCGACCCCTGCCCTTCATGCAAGGCCGATGGGAAAGTGAAGAAGGTCCATACCATATCGGTAAAGATTCCCGCAGGAGTAGATTCAGGCTCCCGCCTTAGGATGTCAGGGGAAGGTGCGCCTGGTGTGTATGGAGGGCCGCCTGGCGACCTCTATATTGTCCTCGACATTAAGGAGCATCCTCTTTTTGTGAGAAAGGGGAATACTCTTTACCATGAGACGAGCATTACCTTCCCCCAGGCTGTCCTGGGAGCAGAGATAGAGGTTCCAACCCTTGAGGGCACCGCACATCTGAAGGTTCCCCCTGGTACTCCCTTAGGGAAAACATTCACACTTAAGGGAAAAGGCATTCCCAAGCTCGGCGGCCACGGAAAAGGGGATGAGATCATAGTGGTAAACATTGAGATTCCGAAGCATATCACCCCCCGGCAGAGGGAGCTTCTCGAGGAGTATGCCCAGATAGACGGAGAGAAGACGTCAAAAACCTTTAAGGACAAGCTCAAGGACATCTTTTCAGGCGTTGAAAAATAGGCTTCCATGCCGCGTATATTCCTGCCATTAGAAGAACGGCCCGAGACCATTCATATTGCAGGTGAAAAAGCCCGGTACCTCATCAATGTGTTAAGGTCCCGTGCGGGGGACGAGATCATGGTGCTTGATGGAAAAGGTTCCTCTTATAGCGCCGAAATCACCTCCATTAAGAATAAGGAGCTTTTTGCCCGGGTAAACAAAATTATCCCCTATGACGCAGAATCAAAGCTCAAAATAATCCTTATCCAAGGGGTGCTCAAAGGTGAAAAGATGGAGCTCATCATCCAAAAAACCACGGAATTGGGCGTCAATGAGATAGTCCCTGTAGCCACCGAACGTTCCCAACTGAGGGAGACAAGGAAGACAACAAGGTGGAGAAAAATAGCAGAAGACGCCTCGCGCCAATGCGGGAGGAGCCATGTACCAAGAATACACGATTTGATCCCTTTTCAGGAGGTCTTTGTGGCTTCGTCCGATTATAGGCGGTACCTGAGCGAATCCAGGGGCCTCCTTTTTAGGGAGGAAGGAGGAATGAGCCTCACCAAAACAAGGGACGCATTGGGAGTATGCAGGTCATTGACGATCACCATAGGACCGGAAGGCGGCTTTACGAAGGAGGAAGCACTTTTGGTTCAATCGGCTGGTTTCCTTCCTGTGTCCCTGGGAAATCGCATCCTCAGGGCAGAGACCGCTGCTATTGCAGCAACAGCACTGGCTCAATATGTATGGGGTGATCTGGATAAAGGGGTCTAGACTTCACCATGCACGTTGAATCTCTTGATTTCAGACACATGGAACTGCTCCATGACAGGCTTAAGAAACTCCACTGCCCCATCGCAGAATACAGCTTCCCAAACCTCTATCTCTTCAGGCATGCCCACACATACGAAGTGATTCATGATGAGGAAATCTTCATAAAAGGTCTGTCTTATGACGGTTACACCTATCTTATGCCTACAGTCGAAATTGGGAATATGGAACATGGCTATTTAAAGACGATGATGAAAACTGTGGATTTCCTCTTTCCCATTTCAGAGACCTGGCTGGAATGTTTTAGCCAGGATGAGTATCACTGCACCTGCAAACAAGGGGATATGGATTACATCTACACAGTGGAGCAGATGAGCACGTACAAGGGGAGGAACCTCCACTCGAAAAGAAATCTCCTCAAACAATTCATTTCCACATATACCCACAAGGCATTGCCACTCACCGATGACCGGCTGAACGATGCGCTCTTTGTACTGAACGGATGGCTGGACGACACAGAACAGGATGTGGCGGAGACGGACTACTTCCCGAGTCTTGAGGCGCTCAAGAGATATAATGATCTCATCCTGTGTGGTGGAATTTATTATGCTGACAACGAACCCGCTGGATTTATCGTGGGTGAAGAGTTGAACGAAGAGACCTTTGCACTCCATTTTGCCAAAGCGCGAAAAAGGTTTAAGGGCATCTATCAATACATGTTCAACAACTTTGCCGGGATTTTGCCCCCAAAATACAAGTTCCTGAATTTTGAACAGGACCTTGACAAAGATACCCTCAGACTGGCCAAATCTTCTTATCTGCCCCATTCCATGCTGAAAAAGGCGCGGATAGCGTTAAAGAGATAGTCATCTCCCGAACCTCGGCAAATCGGGTTCATAACGAGTATTCATGTGCCGCCTCCTTAAGACGGAAGGTCAGCCGCTCATATATTTCGTCCACACTCACCACTGCCAGAGCATCCTCGGAAATTCCCGCAGAAATC
>DASPUA010000372.1:0-3885 GCA_035623135.1 Thermodesulfovibrionales bacterium
AACTCCTTGTCGGTCATCTTGCTGCCGGTGCTCCGGTATATCCTTTCCTTGCCGTCAAAGCCTGTCACGCTGATCCAGGGAATTACCATCCTTTTGGGATCCGTAGCAACATATCTGATCTCTTTTGCAACGGTATAATGCCAGTGGAGATTGGGTGGGTTTGCTGTTTCGGTGCGCTCAGCTCCCATCTTCAGGACCAGGTTTATTACCCACTCCGTGTTCTTCGCATCAGAGAGGAAGTGCGGCCTCATCAGGACACTTTCAGTGACCCGATGCTTCGGAGCGTGGCATGTCTGGCATATATCCTGCGAAGGCCTCAGATTCCTCACCGGTACGGGAATGGGCCTCTGATATCTATTGAAGACAAGGGAGTAAAGCTGACGGGTACCATTAAGCTTTGAAAACAGGAAGTATTGGGCGCCAGACCCCACATGGCATGCCACACACTGGATCTCTGCATGGGGCGAGAAGGCGTGAGCGGTGCTTTCAGGTCCCATTACGCTGTGGCAGAGTTTGCCACAGAATGTATCTGATTCCACATAGTCGTATGCTTGGTAACTGGCGAATGCGTAGAACAATGAGAGGAGGACAAACCCGGTGCCCAGGACAGCCCCTACGGTACGGTGCTTTGGGTCGTTAAAATTAATAACAGGGAGACGTTCCTCAGGGAATTCCCCTGTTTTTTGTCTGCGGCGTTCACGAACAACCCCGATGACCATGAGTGCCAGACCACAGAATACAATTGTCGGCAGGATGATGAAGATGATTACGTCCGCATAAGGTTTGGGATGTTTCGTCACCATCTCCACAATGATCAGGAAGACCATGAGCCCTAAGTTGAAAAGCGCAACAACCGCTCCTATGAGAGAGATTGGGTTATAGAATGTTTGCGGGAATATCCTCTTCATCACATTCTCCTTTTCACTGGTGTGAAACACCTGAGGCGTTCCCTCTCACTGGGAACGCCTCAGGAAGCAAAAAACCCGACTGTTTTTTGGTGATTCAGGTTCTCCTCAGCCACCTACGCGCCGCATCACAATGCTGCTACTTCCGTTGTCCAGTATCAGCGTTTCCCCATCCATCCTGAATTTCGAATTGATGACATAGTCAGGCTTGTTGATAATAAGGGTTGAACCAACGATGCGATAGTTCTCGGTCGCGGTCTCGACCGTGTTGTCCATATGTGTTACAGTAGTCAGAACCGTTCCATCCTGTCTGAAGCTCGTAACCATGGACTTGAATGGCTTAGGCGGCTTCGGGACAATACTGGTTACTTGCCAGACAGTTCCCCCAAGGGGCTTGATCTCACCCTCCTGGACCGTCTGCCGCTGCTGCGTATCCTTCTTGTCCATCTCGTTGCCAATGAGATATCCCAGGCCAGCACCCACACCTGCACCGATCAATACACCGGCTCCCCACGAACCATGCATGTTTGCGAGTCCTCCCACCAATGCGCCAACACCCGCACCCGAAAGGGCCCCTGTCTGCGCCTTTGTCTCACATCCTGCGCTGAAGACCAGTGCTGAACAGAGTGCCACTGCACATATTACCGAGATTAACTTCCTTTGTTTTACCATTTAGACTCCTTTCCTATTTGTGTATTTCCTCTATCCACGTTCTAAATCAAGGAAAATAACCTTCCAGCCTTTTGATTTTATTATAACGGCAATTTCGAGGAATACAATACTTTTTTGTCCGGCGTTACTTCTTTTCTATCTCATTCATTGCTGCGCGCGCCATCTTCACCATCTCCCAGTAAGGTGGTTCATAACCGTTTTTCATTTTAAATTCCTGCGCCTTAAGCGCAAGCCGCTCATAAATTGCATCATGCTTTTTCATGTAATATGTAGTCCGTATCCCTGCGGTGGCGGACATCCCCTCAGGCACTGGCCCCACCTTGCCCAAGAGGTTGAGCACTACACTATATGCCTTCATCACACGGGCTATCGGAAGCAGATACCATGGATAGGTAAGCCCATCTCCTCTCTCGGCACCCTCGAGCATCACTTCGGTCACCGCATTGTCCATATGGTCTTTTCTGAGCGTCTCGGGATCACGCCACTCGGCCACTACCACCAACTGGGGATCGTACTCAAGATCAGAGGGCTCCTGTGTCTCAAAATGTGTCACCCCAAATGCTGAAAGCCACTTCCTCAGCCCAGGGGAGGAAATATGGGAAATACCCATCCAGAGATTCATCCCATACTTCTCGTACGCCGCAGAAGCGACCTCAGAGCAGAAGAGTTTTGAGTGCTCTTTATAGTCCATTTCAAAATCATAAGGGATGTGGTGTCCCGTGGCATTCTTAAAAGCAAACTCAGCAGCCTTATGAGGAAGCATGGGGTCCTTCTTTATCTGGGGAAGATCAGCCCTGAGGCGGACCACCAGGATACGGAGCTTTTTATCCTTGATATACTCTTCGACAGAAGACACTACCACTCCCCTCTCTATATGCGACTCAATGAGCTTCGGCTCGTGTGTGGCAGGCTCCACATAAAGCAACGCGATATGCGAGAAGTTCCCCGGGAAATCATTCCCGCGTGCGATGAGTGCCGAAGTGGGCGCACCTCCACGTGAGACAAGGATATCGCCGCTATGGAGCTTCACGCCCCTCACAGTCACTGAAGGCGTCTGGGAGGGTTCATCCGTTCCCATCATAAGTGCCGGCGCAGATTCTGGAGGCATCTGGAGAATGATCTCCTCCTCTGCTGCACGCGAACCGTACAGAAGCCTGTACAGTGTCGTCCTTGCGGTATTAGAACCCATATCCCAGTCCCTTGACTGTTTCTTGACAGCTGCACGGAGTTCGGTCATTGCATTCATGTATCCAGGGAAAAGGATTTTACAGCCCGCGACAAGGGAGCCTGTCTTGAACATCTGTTGTTCAAGTTCTGTGAACACCGTTGAATCAGGACTAAGTGCCTGCGTGCTCATTGCCTCAGTCAAGACATTGAGCTTGGCAATATCTGCAGCAATAACAATGGACATGTCTTTGCAGCCTGCATTTATTAACTCCCTGAACTTTGCTTCCAGGGTATCCCAGTAGGCATCCTGGTTCCAGGCAAAGGGCTGCTTTTGCGACACGCCGATTACTGGCGAAGACGTCGGGTGACGATCAGGGATGAGGAGCAGCGCATAGGTAACTACAAAGATAATCAGAATCCATCTCAGAAAACGCATATACTTCCCCATTTCTTGTTGAATAGAAATCTCTGGTGGATATTCAATTGCATCATGAGCGCGGTTGTGTGCGAATGAGAAAGGGACAGTAGCAAAGGTCCTGCAAGTATCTGCTCCTTACTCAGCCTTTTCTGCAACAGCCTTGCTGTCCACAAGTTCCTGCGTTGATGAGGAATCTTTTTCAGGGGTCTTCGAATCCATGGGGATCATCGTCATACGGTCTGCTTCTGTAACCCAGCCTCCGCCCATTGCCTTATAAAGATTGACCAGCGCCTGGAATAGCGTCTCCTGAGCCTGTGTATAAGACAGTTCGGCATTATAAAGCCTGCTCTGGGCATCCAGCACCTCGAGATAGCTTGTGTAACCGTTCTCGTAACGCAGCCACGCCAGCCGCGCATAGTCTCGAAGCGCGTCCACTTGCTGTGTCAGCGCATCAATCTGCTCCCTTGTGCGACTCCGGTCAACCAAGGCATCATCAACTTCGCGGAAAGCAGTCTGGATTGACTGCTGGTAGGTCAGCAAGGCCTGTTGCTGCAGCGCTTCTGCCGACTTCACCTGCCCTGCAATTGCGCCCCCTGTAAAGATAGGCGCTGCTATGGGAACAGCCCAACTCCACGCCTTTGCCGAGCCTTTGAAGAGGTCGGACAGATCATTGCTTGCAAACCCCAAAGCACCAGTGAGGGAAATGGACGGATAATACTGAGC